>JAQVCX010000115.1 GCA_028689545.1 Parabacteroides sp. | reverse complement strand
AGAAAAAGCCTCTTGACTTACGTTCCGTAAACGCAAGGGTAGACGACCAGTCATTACGGGCGGTCACGTCTAAATAAAGGCTTTCCTTATATCCCAACTGCGCCATAGCAAAAAAGGATTGCATTTGCCGGCGTGCGTCATCCGACTCCTCGATGTAGGCACTGGAGGACATATTGATATTAGCGATCGTGAAAACATTCGGATAATACAAAGAAGCCGTTTTCGAATCCAGCCTCAACATATTGGTACGTGTGTCCGTTATACTCGTACCGATAGCGGCGTTCAAGGAGAAATCGTCCCAGCTTTTATTCAATTTAGCCATTAAGTCCCCATAGAGCAACGTAGTCTGGTAAGTATAATAAATATAACGCCCGTTCTCGCCGGCAATACCCGGAGAGGTGGAAGCATAGATCTCCTGCTGATATTTATCGTTCACATAATCGATATTCCCACGGCCCTGTAACGTAAGCCAATCCGTTGCCTTGAAACTAGCGGAAGCCAACGTCAGCACACGGGCACGCTTGTCCTCGTTTTCCGTACGGTTGACCAACCAATAAGGATTCTGCTCAAAATCGGTAATCGTGGTATACCAGTTTTGTACGTTCATATTCCGTTTCTCGTTATATACCTCAAAATGATTTTTGTAAGGTGCCATATCCATTCCCCTTGGGAAAGTGTACAAGCCTTGTAACGGGTTCATATAAAATCCCCCGACCGCAGGTTTCCCCTTGACCGTTTGAAGGATCAGATTCACCTGTCCCTCCAAGACTAAACGGTCATCAAAGAAAGAAGAACTTTCACGGAGATTGAAATTATGCTTGCTTAAATTATTCTTAGGGACGATGCCTCGTGCGGTCGTATTGGCATACGAGAAATAATTTCGCACATGGCTATTGCCTGCCGTAAATACCAATGAGTTAATAGCGGTAATGCCCGTCCGGAAGAAATCGCCAAGATGGTCATAGGCCGGAAGGGAAACCCGCTCTCCCCAACTTGTTTCCGCACCCTCCATACGTCCATACTCATTTTGAAATTGGGGTAAACTAATCGCTTGATCGGCAGTCAGCGACGAGGCGAAATGAATATTCCGTACCCCGGCCTCGCCTTTCTTCGTCTTGATCAAGATCACGCCATTCGCCGCTTGCCCTCCATATAATGCGGAGGCCGAGGCTCCCTTCAAAACGCTCAAGCTTTCTATATCATCGGGATTCAAGTTGGAAATGCCATCTCCCGCATCCCGGTTGCCGGCATCGGCTATACCACCGATCGTGGTCTGGGCTTGCTCACTGCTGACGCTCAAGATCGGGACGCCATCTATCACGTATAAAGGCTGGTTATTCCCCGAGAGGGAACGGCCTCCCCGTATAATCACCCGGGAAGAACTGCCCAAACCGCCCGAGGTCCGGTTAATCTGGAGCCCAGCCATCTTTCCGGAAAGCGTACTCATGAAATTAAAATCCTTGGCCCTTACCAATTCCTCACCGGCTACCAATTGGGTGGCATAAGGCAAGGAAGATCCTTTCTTCTCGATACCCAGAGCCGTAACGACTACCTCATCCAGGATCTGTGCATCGTCCTCCAACTGCACATCCAATGACAATTGCCCCTCATACTCAATTTCCCGTGGACGATAACCGATATAAGAAAAAACCAAAACGGCCTCTTCCGGAAGCTCCAAGACGAAGCTGCCATCCATATCCGTGATCGTACCGTTCCTCGTCCCTTTTTCCACCACATTCACGCAGGCAATGGGCTCTCCTTTCAGGTCGGTCACGATACCTTTCACCTTACCATCCAGCTTTTGTTGCATCTGGATTATCGCCTCTTTCTTATTCAAGATAATCTGGTCATTCATGACCGTATAGACGATCCCCGTGCCCTTAAACAACAAATTTAAAATCTCGAAGACCGTACGCCCGGATAAAGGCTTCCGCACTTTCTCGGATAAGTGGATCACTTGGGCATCATAAATAAAAGAATAATGGGTTTGGCTCTCAATCTCATCCAGAGCCCCCGCCAAACTAACTGGGGCGGAGATACGAATATAGGATTCGGAACGTTCCTGTTGGGCATCCAGCGGGAATATACATAATAGCAGCAGAATAAATATATAAATATATAATCTCATAATATACGCACATAATTTATCATGGGTAAATGTAAGAAATATTATCTAATACTATTCAATTACAACAAAAAATCCTCGTTTGGAGTACTGTTCTTCACAGATAAGTATCTCCAAACGAGAATAGCCATCAGCTTCTGTTAAAGCTTACTATAATCAATCTGTCTGTTTATTTATTTTGAAGATGTGCAATAGTTGGAATTCTTATCCCACCACAACGGACTAGATACGATATCGCCCTTGCCTCCTAACATGGATTTGCCTTTCTCATACTCATCAGCATTAATCAAGCTCTCCTTTGTCGGATACTTCATTCGTTTGATAAAATTAGCTGATTTCAAAATATCCGTATCGCTGTTGTTGTAAACAGCTTGATCACGGTAGACAGCTACATCCAAACGAGGTAAATTCAAACGACGTTTATCACTCCAAGCTTCTTGTGCCAAATCAGGTATACCGGCGATATACTTCTGGGTAATGATCTTCTCTAGAACCGTATTTCCAGCCCCTTGCTGATCATCGTATTTCGCGCTTGTACCAGCCTCATTCTTCTCGGTGGAAGCTAAATAATCGTCCACTTCAGAAGCGACTCCCCAAGTAGTGAAAGAAGCACGAACGCCAGCCTCATATTCCGATTTAGCGTCTCCAGCGATAAAACCACGAGCATATAATTCAGCTTTCAAGAAATGAATCTCCTCGGAAAGAAATAGATCATACGGACGAGATTTATAGGGAGCGCCGTCCTTTACTATAAAGCCTAGCTCGGCACATTGTTTCGATTGATAAATCCCGGTATTGGCCTCCTCTGCCTTAGGTCCATATACCAAGCCCTTCCAATCTCCATTCTCAATACCCGGTTGGAAAATCTTCGGCCCGCGAGGATCCACCTTTTCCGGGTGTACACTAGAAACCGGAACGCCAGATGTCTGGTTCACCACGCCTTGCGGCCAAGCTACACCACCAATATTAGTAACCAGCTTCTCAACCGATTTCGACATACAGATCGGACCGCTCCATGTAATCTGGAACATCGTATAATTGTAATCCTGTCCCCAAGAACCATCAGCCTTCGGTGGCATATAAGCGTTGTCAGCCTTATCCGAGATCAAGCCTGCCGGCGAGGAAATAGCGGCGTTCGCCTCAGCGATACATTTCTCCCGATCCACCTCTGTCAGACGAACAGCCAAACGAAGACGCAAGGAGTTGGCAAAACGTTTCCACTTCGATACATCATTCCTATAGACCAAGTCGATAGCCGCATCGGAGAAGATAGGCTGCGCGCTATCGCTAAACCCATTTACGGCAGCATCGAGTTCCGCAAAATACTCATTATAGATATCCTTCACCGATTTATAAGGAGGATTCGCCTCTACGGTCTCATATGCGGGGAAAGGCATCGGGCCGAACTTATCGGCAGCCAGCGTATGTACATATACACGCCATATCTTGGCGAAAGCGATCGTATTCGCGTAAGCATCCTTATCCTTTTCCGTCAAACTGCGGATCACGATATTAAGAGAAGCGATTTGTTTCAAATATTCCTCCCAGGTAAGGTTATTCCATTCATCGTTCTGGATATAGTTCTTGGTACTCCATCCACCGCCATCGACTGTCATCTGGGAATAAAAGTCAAGTTGCAACGGTTTCAAGCGCTGTTCCACGTTACCGTCGATGATCACGCCACCACGTAATGTAGAGGCCAGACGGGGTTCGTTCATATTATAGTTCACGTCGTCCGTCGGTTTATCCGGGTTCTCATTTATACCCGTCAAGTCGCAACTAGTCACACCTAGCATCATTAACGAACAAGCTGTCAATATCTTTATACTCTTCATAATAATTCCATTTTTAGATTTATGTTTCCTTAAAAAGCCAGATTTATATTGAAACCTAAGCTTCTCATTGTCGGCATAGAACCGTACTCAATACCCTGGGCATTACCGGAGGTATAAGCCGCTTCCGGGTCAAAGCCCTTAGTCTTACTATAGATCATGAATAAGTTACGAGCCACGAAACTCAAACGAGCGGCGGTAAACGGAGTCTTAGCCAACATGGTTCTCGGGAAGTTATAGCCTAAGCTCAACTCACGCAAGCGAATGTTTGTAGCGTCGTACATATAGGCCTCCGTCACGTTATTGCTGGAAAGACCGTTCCAATAAGCCTGAGAGGTTATACTCTTCGCGTTCGGGGTACCGTTGGCCAATACACCCGGAACTACCATACCATCGCGACCATCCAACGTCATCTCTAAATTACCGGATGAAGCACCCGCACGGATAGATCCCATATAAACATCGCCACCGTAACGCATATCAAACATGAAATTCAATACGAAATTCTTATAAGACAAGGTATTGCTCCAACCCATCATCCATTTCGGCTGGTTATTACCCAACAGCACCATGTCGCTCGTACGCAAAGGCACGCCATCCTCGCCGATCTTGATGTTGCCGGCATCGTCACGTTGGTAAGCGTATCCATAGATATCGCCGTAAGCGCCTCCTTCATGAGCCACGATCTTCAAGAAAGTAACCGAACCATCACTCAAGATTTGCTCTTTCGTATCATCCGTCAATGAAACCACCTTATTATTATTCTTTGACCAGTTCAATTGGGTATCCCACTGGAACCCGCTTTCCGTAATCACCGGAGTGGCGTTCAACGCGATCTCGACTCCCTTATTCTCGATATTACCGGCATTGATCATCTTCTTCTTAAATCCGGTAGCGGACGGAACATCGATCTTGATGATCTGGTCCTTGGCATTCTTCTTATAGTAAGCGACATCGACACCAACCCGGTTCTCGAAAGCCTTCAACTCAAGACCTAACTCCCATGAATTGATCGTCTCGTTCTTCAAGTTCGGATTGGCCATCCAGTCCGCATTAGTAGCGCTAAAGATACCTCCCTTGATATCGTAACTAATATTATAATAATCACGCAACATATAAGCGTCCGTATCATTACCTACCTGAGCCCAAGACGCACGGATCTTACCGAAAGAAAGGAGACCGGTGTTATGCCCCATCTTATTCAACATCTGGGTAAAAATCCAGCTGGCACCTACCGAGGGATAGAAATAAGAGTCATTGTCTGTCGGAAGTGTTGAAGACCAGTCGTTACGAGCGGTCAAGTCCAAATACAAATAGTCGTCCCAAGACAATGAAGCCGTAGCGTACAAGGAGTTGATTTGTTTCTTATTACGAGTGTACTCGCCAAGGTGAGTCTTACCATTGGAGATCGCGTGGAAATCCGGGATCACAAACTCGCCAGATGATTCCTTATACCAAGAAGAACTACGGTACATCATATTACCACCTACCGTACCCACGATACCGAATCGATCCCAGTTACCTTTAGCGGTCAATAAGAAATCGGAGTTGATCTCGGTGAATTTCTCCATATTGGCAGTCATGCTACCGTTGTTCTCCCAATACGGGTTACCTGTCGCACGAATCGTCTCATATTGGATCGTATAATTATCCATACCAGAACGAAGCTTCAAGCTCAACCAGTCCGTAAACGTGAAATCCAAGGCAGCGAAACCGATAAAACGGTCTTTCTTATCCTTGTTCGTATTGCGGTAAGCGGACCAATACGGATTATTGGCGTTGGCCCCGGTATCGATCAGATAACCTGCGGGCTTTCCATCCGCACGTTTCCAATCATTATCCTTATAAGCGTCATAGTCGGAGAATCCCACGCTTCGGGGCATACTTAGATAATTCAGGAAGATATTATCCGGGTCGCCCGCTAATTTCACACGGTTGTTCGTATGCTGGCTTACATAATTGACCTTCACGTCGGCCGATAACCATTTAGACAGCTTAGCCGTAGAACGCAAGTTGATGGACGTACGATCCATTCCGCTATTCGGGACAACGCCCTTATTATCCAAACGTGTCACGCCAGCACGGAAAGTGATATCCTCGGAACTCTTGCTCAAGTCCACGCTGTTCGTCCAAGTGGTACCTGTACGTAAGAAATCCTTATATAAATCATTGTCTCTGGCGGCATACGGATGAGATCCCATCGTCATATCCTTAGAGGAACCGTCCATAGCGGCACCCCAGCTCGTCGCTTTATTATTATCGAAAGCGCCGTCGATACCTTGTCCATATACATCTTGGAACTTCGGGGTTTGCATCGGGTTCTCCGCCGTGAAATTCGAATTGATGCTTACGCCCCAACCTTTATTCTGGCTACCTTTCTTGGTCGTGATCATCACGACACCATTACCTGCACGGCTACCATACAATGCGGCTGCGGCCGGGCCTTTCAATACGGACATACTCTCGATATCATCCGGGGAGATATCAGAGATACCGGAACCTTTATCCACGTTACCGTTACCCCAATAGTCATCCGTACCACCGCTAAAGTTATCGATAGGCACACCATCTACTACAATCAACGGCTGGTTATTACCCGTGATAGAGTTGTTACCACGAATCACGATACGGGAGGAACCACCTACACCGGTACCATTTTGCTTGATCTGCAAACCAGCCACCTTACCAGCCAAAGCGTTGGCCACGTTGGCATCACGGGTCTGGGTAAGGGCCTCACCTTTCAACTCAGACATTGAGTATCCCAAGGCCTTTTTCTCACGCTTGATACCCAAGGCGGTTACCACGACCTCGTCCAAGGCTTGTGTATCATCTACCAATTGGATCTCGATAGAAGGTTGTCCATTAAAGGCCACCTCTTGCGTATTGAAACCGATATAGGAAACTTGTAAGATAGCGTTGTTGGGGACATCCAACTCGAAACGGCCATCCATATCCGTGATGGTACCGTTGGTAGTTCCTTTGACAATTACGTTAGCGCCAATGATAGCCTCGCCCGTTTTGTCCGTAACGATACCGACTGCCTTTCGGGTCTGTTGTTGAGCGTTTAAGACTGTTACTTCATGCGTGTTCTCTGCGAAAACCATGGCCGGTGCTAAACAAAAAGCGCATACCCCCATGTTGATCATTAACGGAATTTTCCGAAAAAGAGAATAACTATTCCCCCTTAATGCATTTAAGGTTAAAATTTTATTCATATTTTTGTAGTGTTACTATTTATAATAAAGTTATTTATAGCTGCGCCAACAGCTCTTTTTGACTTTTCGTACGGGAGAATACGCCAATATTCTTCCGTATGTTTTTAATCCTCGTTCATTCTTTCTTCATGGGCAATTTTATTTTTTAAGGTTATACATTATTTTATTTTGATATTTCCACAACCGAAATCTCCGATCGGCCCTCCTTAACGGTAGGCTTATGTATCACATATTGGATACTCGATGCCAATTTCAGGTATTCCAATACTTGAGGCAGTTGCTCATCCTTGAAACGGGCTGTTATTATGGACTTGAGTATCTCGTTATCTTTCACATCAAACACTACGTGATAATGACGTTCCAGCGTTTTCAGCACTTTATTCATCGGATGGTTCCTAAATATGATCTCCCCGTTCTTCCAGGCCGTATCATATTCGGTATTCACGTCGAACACCTTGATCTTGCCAGCGTCCTTTTGATACTCTGCTTTCTCGTTTGGCTTCAACATCCGTGTCATTTGTTTCCCTCCGGACAAGAGGTTCAGCTTTACCGATCCCTCCACCAAAGTTGTCTCTATCATGCTCTCGTCTTTGTAAGCGGATACATTAAAAGAGGTTCCTAACACCTCCACCGAGTAATCTTCATCCGCTTTCACGATAAAAGGCTTATGGGCATTCTTTGTTACCTCGAAATATCCTTGTCCGGTTAACTCCACCGTACGGGTATCCGCATTGAAGTCCGACGGATATCTCAATTCGCTATTGGCATTCAGCCAGACCTTAGAGCCATCAGGTAAATCGAACGCCGAAATCACTCCAGGATTCGTGCGTACGGCTAGCATACGCACGTTCCCTCGATCCTGTTGTATAAACAAATAAACGGATAAAAGAAAAACTGGAATGAATAATACGGCCGCAGCCCGTTGAATAACACCTAACACTTGTCTTAAAGCTAATCTTTTCTCTTTCTTATGGATTCTTGATTTAAAACGAGACAACGCCTCATCCGGGTTCACGGTCCGCATGACTCTTAGGCGGCTTGCCACTTGAGTCGTAAAATAGACCTGCTCCAACCATTTCTCGTTTTCCGGAGAGGCGGCCCGCCAGCTTTTCACCGCCGCCGCTTCCTCCTCGGTCAGCCTCCCGTCGATGTATTGGATCAATATGTCTTCGTTTATTTCCATTTTTTTCTTGTTTCTATAATTAATACAGTTGAGACGAAAGATGTACTAAACAAAAAGACGATTTTTTTCGAAAAAAATACAATCGTATTTGAAAAGTTAATACTTATGTGTTGCCAGACAAGGAATGAAAAAGTAGCGGGATCCATGCTTTTTATCCGGATTTATTCGTTATGTTTGCAATCAAAATAAACTTAAACACTATTGTGGACGAGAACACCGAACAAATTTCATTAAAACTTATCGCTGGAGACGAACAAACGTTCGACACCGTGTATAAACGATATTACCGGGGATTGTGCGCCTTCGCCTCCCAATATGTAACGGTACCTGAAGCGGAGGAGATCGTGCAAGACGTGATGATGTGGCTGTGGGAGAACCGAAAATCCCTAGTGGCGGATATGTCCTTGAAATCACTCCTTTTCACGATCGTCCGCAATAAGTGCCTCAATACGATCAGCCACATACAAGTCAAGCAGCAGGTGCACGAGAAACTGTACACCAAGTTCCAAGAGCAATTCGAGAATCCGGATTTTTATATAGGGGAACTGATGACCTTGGCCTCAAAGGCTATCCGGGAACTCCCGGATGAATACCGTAAGGCATTCGAGATGAATCGTTTCGAGGAAATGACCTACAACGAGATCGCCGAACGGACAGGCGTATCCCCAAAGACGATCGCATACCGCATCTCACAAGCGCTCAAGATACTACGGACGGAATTAAAGGACTATATCCCTTTGCTGGTATGGTTGCTTTACGAACAAACACGCTCCTGACGGAGGAGGCATCCTACCGCCATGAGCGTGTTTTTTAATGACACAAAAAGATTTATTTCACGAACGGTGCTTTCAATAAATAATCCACGCAGCCTTTCACGCCCTCAAACTGGGAACGTCCGTCAGGCATACCCTCCAACTCCACGAAATAATCCTTGATCCCATTCGCATAAGCTTGCCGGAATATATTTTCGAAATTCATCATCCCGGACTCGCCTAGAATAGCACGATCCTTGATGTGCAATACCTTGATACGGTTCGGATATTTCTTCAGCCACTCTACCGGATCTTGTTGCCCCATCACGGCCCAATAAACATCCATCTCGAAAAACACGAGCGAGGGATCGGTATTCTTCAAGAACAACTCATAGATGCAATCGCCTTTCACGCGCCTTCCCAGCTTGGACTCCGTACCGCCCGGATTTACCTTGGCGAACTCCATCTCATGGTTGTGATAACCGAATGGGATACCGGCCGCTTTCACGATCTTACCCGCCTCGTTGAAAATCTCGCAGACGAAAAGGGTTTCCTCGGTGCTACGGGTACTTGGTTGCCCGGGTTGGATCAGGTACTTCACGCCTAGCTTGGCATGGTCGTCGGCCGTCTTCTTCCAATACTCGGCGATTTGGGAGCGATTATCCTTCGTGTACTCACGTACCGGAGGATTCACGTGGGAACTGGTGATCTTCAATCCTGCGTCATCCACCATCTTCTTGAATTCCATCATATCCACATTACCGATCTTACCTTCCTTGTAACCGGCCAATTCCAGATTCGTATACCCCATTTGTTTGATCTTTTTCAATCCACCGGGTACATCCGCATAAAGTTCCTTGCCTAAAGAATAGATTTGTAAACTAGGCTGTACAATTTGTCGTACCAAGTTTTGTTATATTTTGTCCCCAACATCCATACTATAGCTTTAGCCTAAAGAAAGAATACATGTAACTATTTTATTATACATTTCGTTGACAGATATTGTATA
>JAQVCX010000114.1 GCA_028689545.1 Parabacteroides sp. | reverse complement strand
TTTGAAAGCATGAAAAACTAAGTGTATCTAAGCACTTAATTCTTACTTATCTACTGCCCGTTTCATGCGAGATTCTTCAAAAACTATTGATAGTCAATTTAGTATCTTCAGACTACCACAAATATAGCGAAATTTAGATATGCGCCAATAAATAATTCGTACATTCGTCCTTAAAAAACAACAGAATCCAGATGAAGATAATCAACGAACAATTACTCGACGAGACCCAGGCCAAGGCCTTGCGATCCCCCCGCCTGCGAATGAACTATAATTTCCATGAGAGATTGGACGATCCGATCAACCGGTTGCTGAATGCCATGGAGCCCGGTACGTATTTGCGTCCGCACCGGCATTTGAATCCGGCGAAAGACGAGATCTTCTTGTTGCTGCGTGGGAAAGTAGCGGTATTCTTGTTTGACGAGGAAGGAAATATCACGGAGAAAACGATACTGAACCCAAGGGAAGGCGCTTATGGGGCGGAGATCAAGGCCGGAACCTGGCACGGGCTTCTGGTGCTGGAATCCGGATCGGTTATTTATGAGATAAAGCAAGGGCCGTTCGCGCCGTTGGCACCGGACAACCTAGCGCCTTGGAGCCCCGAGGCGGAAGATACGGAGGGAGTAAAGAGGTATCTGGAATGGCTCGGAAGCCAAGTCTGACCAATGGCTCTTCTAGCATAACCCACTAGCGATCAGCCTCGTATAGTGAGAGCTACCCGATGGTTCTAACAATGCCCATTCTAAAGTGCTTACGATGCCCATTCTAAGGAGCTTACAATAGGCATTCGTATCTCCTTAGAATGGGCATTGTTCTTATTTCTGGAAAACCTTCGTCGATTTAATCATCACGTCGTGTAAGGGACGATCATTCTTCCTCGGCGTAAATAAGCATCTGGCAATTCTTGCAATCAAAGCTCAACCGTAAGAGGGCATCCTTATAACGTAAGTGATAAGGTTCCTTATAGGGAGACTTCTGTTTCTGGTAGGTAGGGCACCACCCCATGCTGTACCGCAGGCAATGTTTCGTGAACATCAACGGGACATCCTTCCGGGGAGACAGCTCGAAAGCGTCTTCCACAACCGTCACGCCATGCGATTTATAAAAAGCCCCCGCCTTGCTATTGGAGACATTTCCTAAATAAGTAAGCCGCTTCTCGGGGAAAAGGATCTCCGGTGTCTCGCCCACGCACGGCTTTACCAAACGAGCCTCTTCCCTGCGGTAACGAATCCGCCGGGCAGAGATAAGCTTCTCCACCCCTTGCCTGCGCATCTCCGCCAATAAAGAAGAGGGGACAAACCAATTATCGGACATCGCCACGACAACCTCCGATGCCTCGAAAGGCGTATTCCCCAACTTAGAGAGCTGGGTACGGATATTCTCCGTCTGATCCCGCCGGGCCGGTTCTTTCTCGAACGGCTGGGTGAGGATGATGCTGGCTCCCGTCTCGTCCGTCATACCCAACGTGAAACCAAAGGCGTTATCTTGAAACTCCATCCGCACGGAGAGCTTACGCTCGGCGGAGGGCTTGGATAGCAGTTTGTCAAACTCCTGATCGAAGTTCCGGTACAAAGGTGTCTTCGGACGGATCACCGGGCGATCCAGCGTAAAGATCCGGTTCGCCTCCACACGGTTTACCCGGAAGCCCTCCAGCTCCCCTTTCTCGTTGAAGAAGGTAAGCCCGTCGCCATTATTCAGTTGTTTCAGCCCGGCGATCGTGAAAGAGTTTCCTTTCAGCTCTTTCACCGTACCTACCGGTTCTCCCAGGGACTTAGGCGTATCGAAGCTGGTGATATCCTTCGTGCGCTCCTTCCATAAGAAAGGCGTGAAACCCCGGTTGAAGCTTTTCTCCACCATGGGCTCGAACGTATAGGTGCTGCCGCCGGCCGAGGCACGACGGTATTCCGGCCGACGGGCCAAGATAGCGTCCAGCTTCTTCCGGTACCAAGCCGTTACGTTTTTCACGTAAGACACATCCTTCAAACGGCCCTCGATCTTCAAGGAAGAGACACCGGCATCCAGCAACTCCTCCAGGTATTCGCCCCGGTTCATGTCCTTCAAGGATAAGAGGTGCTTACCCGATACGATCTCCTCCCCGTCCGCGTCTACCAGGCTATAAGGCAGGCGGCAATACTGGGCGCATTCCCCCCGGTTGGCGCTTCGCCCGCTCAAGGCGGCGCTTAGGTAACACTGGCCGCTATAGCTTACGCATAGCGCGCCGTGCACGAAGACCTCCAGGGGCACGGTCGTTCGCTCGGCGATCTCCCGTATCTGGTTCAGCGATAGCTCCCTCGCCAATACGACTTGCGTGAAACCTACCTCTTGCAGGAATCTCACCTTCTCCGGCGTACGGTTATCCGTCTGCGTGCTGGCATGCAAGGGGATGGGCGGAAGGTTCAGTTGGGTGATACCCATGTCCTCCACGATCAAGGCATCCACCCCGGCCTCGTAAAGCTGCCAGATCATTTGCTCGGCCTCGGCCAGCTCCTCTTCTTTCAAGATGGTGTTCAAGGCCACGTAAATACGAGCCGAATAGAGGTGGGCATACTCGCAAAGCTGCCGTATATCGTCCAGCGTATTACCGGCGGCGGCACGGGCACCGAACTTCGGGGCACCGATATACACGGCATCAGCGCCATGGTTTATCGCCTCCTTGCCGCAAAGCAGATCCTTGGCGGGAGACAACAGTTCTATCGAACGGGGTTCTTTTCTCATTTATAAGCTTCCTAATGTTT
The DNA here is from genome assembly GCA_028689545.1 of Parabacteroides sp. Lineage (GTDB taxonomy): Bacteria > Bacteroidota > Bacteroidia > Bacteroidales > Tannerellaceae > Parabacteroides. The sequence continues at coordinate 7,582 of JAQVCX010000114.1, read as the reverse complement.
TAATATCTTCCCGGCGGAACGGGGTCTCTTGGTAGACGTAATAGTTCAGCCAATTGGTGAACAGCAGGTTCGCGTGCCCCCGCCAGCGTACCACCGGGCCTTGCGCCGGATCGTTGTTCCGGTAATAATTGCGAGGCTTGTTGATGGGCAGCCCCTTCCCCAAATCTCGCATATACTCATCATTCAGCGTATAGGGCGAATACTCGGAATGGCCGGTGATGAAGAACTCCCGTCCGCCACGAGCCATCGCCATATAGACGCCGGACTCCTCGCTCTCGGACAATAGGGTCAGCTCGGGCACCTTCATGATGTCTTCCCGGCGAATCTCGGTATGACGGCTATGGGGCACGAAGAACTCATCGTCGAACCCCCGGAAGATCGGGACAAACGGCTCCCGTAGCGAATGCCGGAAGACCCCGAACACCTTGGCCGGCAAATCATATTTAGGCACCCCGTAGAAATGGTATAGCCCCGCTTGCGCCGCCCAGCAGATATACAGCGTGGAGGTAACGTGCGTACGGGCCCAATCGAATATCTGCGTGATCTCCTCCCAGTAACTTACCTCCTCGAAAGGCATCTGCTCCACGGGAGCGCCCGTCACGATCATCCCGTCGTAGAAATCATCCGCCATCTCATCGAAATCCTTATAAAATTCCTGCATATGCTCGATGGGCGTATTCTTCGGCGTATGTCCCTTGATCTTCATGAAATCAAGCTCCACTTGCAGGGGTGTATTACTGAGGAGGCGAACCAAGTCCGTCTCGGTCGTTATCTTGAGGGGCATCAAATTCAATACGACTACCCGAAGGGGACGGATATCCTGCTCCGACGCTCGCAAGGAATCCATCACGAAGATATGCTCCTTCTTCAGCAGCTCGATAGCCGGTAAGTTCTTTTGTAAATTTAATGGCATTTTCTATCTCTGATTATTTATATGAGCGCGAAGATAATGAGAATTTTCTCATTATCGCTTATACTTCGCCACCATGATCACCGGGTTGTCCTCCTCGTGCATACCCGCGGCAATCTCCTTTAGTTTGCCTTTGAGGTGTCCTTCTTGATAGGCCTCTACTAGCTCGGGGGTATTTATCCGCCACGTGAAGGCGATCTCGTCGTTATTGAAGATCGTGAGGTCGAAGATCTCGTCCACGAGGTTAGCGATCGGCACCTCTTTCGTGAAATCATCGTTATATAGGACATACTCGGATACTTCCTTTGTCTCCCTGTCGTACACCAAGTCGGTTCTCATCAACCGATAGTAGGTATCCATCATCGCCAAGTTCAACTCTTTCTTCACGGTTTGCATAAAACAATAACGATCCGTCACCACGCCCGGGAAAAGAAAGATCTCCGGACTCATGGATTGAATAGAGGGAGTCCTTACTATAAAAGGCTTTAACCCCTCGGCGGACGAGTAGGTGTAGACCGTGTCACAAGATGGCTCCGTAAGTAGCCAACGATCCCCGTAACGGACGATGCAAGGGTTATTAACCATACCTATGCCCTTCTCGGCGAACAATACTTGCGATACCTTCTTCTCAAAAGGTATCTCTATCTCTTTCGCCACACTCCCGTCTTGCTTGGATATAAGCAGAAAGATATTCCTCGGTTCCAAGTCCTCCGCTTTATCATTAAAATTGAACATACGTCCACTGTTGGCATCTTGGCCTATAAAATGATCCCTGTCAAAATTGCACAAAGGCTGATACAGAGCACCGAAATCCTCGAATCCATTATCCTTAAACTTAAAACTTCGCTTAAAATTGCCATACAAATCATAAACCAACACATTGCCGCCGTTTCTATTACCCACGAACATCTCCCCTTTCTCATCATCCAGATAAATGCCACTCGTAGAAGAATACTCCTCGTTCCCCTGCCCTTTCCGATTGATATGCCGAATAGCCTTACCCTTCCGGTCATAAATAAAAATGTCGCCATCGGCAGCCCACATATTCCGTATGATCATCACATCCTTCCCGATCGCCTGCAACCAGCCGAGGGTCACGAATTCTTCCGTCGTCTCCAGCGGGATATACTCCACATCGAAGAGGTCTTGCAGGATCAACTCTTTCTCAGGGTAACTTTTCGATACGTCCACCACGATTAGCTCCTCTTTCTCTTGGGTAGAAGAGGTACCACAGCCAACCATACATCCCACTAATAAAAACATTCCCGCCGCTATCAAGCCTTGTCTCATAATCGTCTTTTCTTTTAGCATAAATTTAAGTATAAAGGCAAACAACATTCACCTTGCGCAATATAGGAAATATTCACGATTACACAAAGACTTATTCGAAAGAATTTGTATCAGCCTCAGGCAATCACGGCAAATGCGCCCAAACTATATCCAGATCGCTGCCCCAATCAAGCCACAAGGAGACCCTATAGATAAGACACTGTTTGTTAAACCATTATGTTTACCTACTATTTACATATACTGGTAAATGTTTTTACACCTAATTGTAAATACATTTACCACAGCATGTAAAAACATTTACCTCGGTATGTAAAAGGAACTTCCATTATATGTCCGGCTTATCCTATCTGTTTACTCGATTACACGATCATAATTCCTTCTCGATCCATTCCTTCAAGTCGTGAGCGAAGATAGAAGTATATAATCTCGCACCTTTATCCCAAAGGTGTGAGCCATCCTTGAAATACTCGGGATGATCTAAATACAACCCTTGTGAATGATAATCCCAAAAAGGTATCCCATACTTCGATGCTTCCTTCTTCAACACATCGTATAAATCCTCGCTAGCTATACTATAGGAAGGCGAGACCATAAAGAACAGCTGTATATCTTTTTTACGGCACAGGTTGATAAACTTGTGTAAATAGAACAACTTCATGCTATCCACTTTTAAGGGCGTTTCAGCCTTTTCCAGCCTATCCGGGAAAGAGGCGGGTTTCGGACCCGGCAGATAACCATGATCCTCACCCCCTTGCCTATTCACAAGTAAACCCGCAAGATTCGAGACCGCTTTCGCATTATAACGATATAGATGCGATAACTTATACGGCCAGTAAGTTCCGGCGTATCTGAATATCGAGTCCGCACGATCATTCCGGCCGAAATAAGGGGCGAAAAAACTAACCGTCTTAAATGGATCGGATTGCTTGGCATAGTCGTTTGTCATCACTTCCAAGCAAATGATCTTCGGGGTATGATGCGACAGGATCTGATTCAAGATATAATAATGAGCGAAGATATTGTCCGAGGCATCGATACCTCCATTATAGACACTCATCCCCAAGGAATCCTTCAAGATGGAAGGCACATAATGGAAGTTGCAACGTGAGGTTCCCATCAATAACAAATCCTCGCTAACATCATTCGCTAAATATTTGATCTTAGGGGCACTTATGTCCGAACTGTTCTGATTCACCCAACCCATCACAGCTCCTCCCATGCGATCAGCGATAAACACGCCTAATACGACAATCGCCAAACTAATTAAAAGCTTCTTCATTCTCTTATCGTTTTACTTTTTAGAACTGGAAATAAATGAACTGATCACCATTCAATACCCCAAAAAGGATTATATAGGTAATCATCGCCACCATATATAAATACCGCACCGCTCCAAAGCGGGATTCCGATATACGAATCTTCCAACCGAACTCATCGATACTCTCTTTCAAGAACAAAAGAGACAAAGCCAAGCCGATCGCCAAGAAATCGGCAAGCCGCAAATAAGGAAATGCCAAGTCGGTAAATATCCCTTTGATAATCACGACAGCGTCTGTCAGGCTATTCGCCCGGAAAAACACCCAAGCCAAGCTAACCACACAAAACGTAACAAAGACGTGCATGAATCTAGATACTCCACTCCAATGCGCCTTATGAAAACCGAAAGCACGTTCCACGCATTGCAACACACCATGAAGGGTACCCCAAATAAGAAAGGTCCAGTTAGCGCCATGCCACAGGCCGCTAATCACAAACGTAGCTAATACGTTGAAATAGCAGCGGCTACGGCTTACCCTATTTCCACCCAACGGGATATAGACATAATCCTTGAACCACGTGGAAAGCGAGATATGCCAACGCCTCCAAAACTCGGTCACACTAGCGGCGAAATAAGGACGGCGGAAGTTCTCCATCAAGCGGAACCCTAGTACACGGGCCACACCGATCGCCACCAGCGAATATCCGGCAAAGTCCCCATAGATCTGGAAAGGGAAAAACAACGAAGCCAAAAGGAAAGATCCCCCGTTATGATGTTCCACGTTATTAAACACAGCGTCCACATACAAGGCGCAGCGATCCGCCAATATCAGCTTCAAGAAATACCCCCAAAGCATGAGCCGGAAACCAGCCATGGCATCCTCATAGCAAAACGAATGTTTCTCCTTAAACTGAGGCAATAAATTCGTAGAGCGTTCTATCGGGCCTGCCACCAACTGAGGAAAGAAGGAGACAAACAGCGCATATGTAAAAAAGTCCTTCTCCACCGGCGTATTCTTGCGGTAAACATCGATCGAATAACCCAAGGCCTGAAAGGTATAGAAAGAGATCCCCACCGGAAGCAACATACCAAACGACGGGAAATCCACGGCCAATCCCAAAGGATGTAACAAGGAGACCAGATTCTCCGCGACGAAATTATAATACTTAAAAAGGAACAAGATACCCAAATTAAGCACTAAGCTTGCCACCAAGCAGAAACGCTTCTTGCGAGATTCCTCGAAATGCCCGATTCCACGGGCGGCCAAATAAGTGATAACCGTACTTGTCAGCAACAACAAGGCATACACCGGCTGCCAATTCATGTAAAAATAATAACTAGCGGCAAGTAGGAATAAGTTACGGATCTTCAATGACGGTAATGCGAAATAACAAACGCATACCACCGGGAAAAACAAAAGGAAAGCGATGGAAAAAGCGGGAAGAGCGATGATATTAGATGACCAATTCTTCACCTTTACCCATTTGAGCAGGGTGTACTCTGTAGAGGATTTGATGAAAATAGCCTAGCCTATAAACATAACCCTATAAAATACGCCCCATAACTCAATGGAATACGAAGTGGATTCCATTGACTTACGGGGCATATTCCATTGAGATACGAGAGGTATCCCATTGAGATAAATCGGATTGTCCGGTCAGAACCCTCCCCCTAGCGCCTTATACAGGTATACCACCGACAGCAACTCGTCTAGCACGGCGTTGTTCAAGCCGATCTGGGCATCTAGCAAGCCTCGTTGGGCATCCAGCACGTCCATGTAGTTGATGACACCGTTGATGTATTGCAGCTGGGCGAGTTCCAGATACTTGCGCGCCGACGCTTCCAGATTCGAGCGGGAAGCTCGCACCTCCTTTACTTTACGGACGGTCACGATAGCGTTGTTCACCTCCTTGAAAGCTTCCAGCACGCTTTTCTCATAGCCGTAGACCTCCTGCTCGTAGCGGGCCTTCGCCGCTTTCACTTTCGCCTTGTTCTTACCCATGGCGAAGATGGGCTGCAACAGGCTTCCGGCGATGAAACCGATAGAGCTCTTCAATAGATTCCCCAACTCGTCACTCTCGAAACCATAGCTGCTTGTCAGGCGAATCTTCGGGAACAAGTCCGTCTGCGCCACCCCCACCAGCGCGTTGGCGGCCTGTAGCTTGAACTCCGCTTGACGCATATCCGGACGACGCTCCAGCAAAGAAGACGGCAGCCCGACCGGTAAGGCCTCCCGCATGCGCTGCTCGCCCAAGGATAAGCCACGAGGGATGTCGCTCGTATATTCGCCGAGCAACAGAGACAAATCGCTTTCCTTGATCTTGATCTGACGCTCCAGCGAGGGGATCAAGGTCTCGGTACGTGCCAACTCCACCAAGGCCTGGTTGTAGGCCGTCTCCGAGGTAAGCCCGCCCTCGTAGCGGAGCTTCGCCAAGCGGACACCTTCCCGGCGGGCCTCCAGGGTTTGCTGCACGATGGAAAGCTCTTGGTCCAAGGCGCAAAGCTGATAATAATTGGCGGCTACCTCGGCGATGATGGTCAATCGCAACGCGCGCTGCCCCTCCACGGTCTGCATATAGGAAGCGATGGTAGCCTCGTTCGCCCAGCGGAGGTTGCCCCATAGATCCAGCTCCCACGACAAGGTCAGCTTCGCCCCGAACTCGGGGTCGGGCTTCGGGTTATCGCCTCCATAATTCTGCCGTTCCTTCTGCGCATAGAGACTCGCGCCCACCTCCGGCAGCATGCTGGCGAAAGAGATCCGCTTGGCGGCTATCATCTCCTTGATCTTGGCGGCGGCTATCCGCATATCCTTATTATTATCCAAGGCTTTCATGATCAAGCCTTTCAAGGTATCATCGGCATACAGGCTCTCCCAGGGGATACTCGTAACGGATGTCGTATCGGTCGTATCCGTACGCGCCTCGATCCTGTCCGGCAGGCCCAGCTCCGGACGCGCGTACCGCTTCCCTATCTTGCACGAAGAAAGCAACAAGATAGAAGACACGCATATCATAATTATATATCTCATATCAATCATTTGTTTTTATATCATTTCCAAATCCGCGTCATTCTTATCTTCCCCTTTACCTTATAGATCAAGACGAAGAAGAAAGGGACCAACACGATACCTACCGTAATCGCCACCAACATACCGAAGAACACGCCCGTACCGATACTGTGGCGTGAAGCCGAGCCCGGCCCACTGGCCAGCACCATCGGGAGCATGCCCAACACGAAGGCCAACGAGGTCATCAAGATCGGGCGGAAACGCATCTGGGCGGCATGGATGGCGGCTTTCACCACATCTGCCCCGTTATCTACCTGCACCTTGGCGAACTCGACGATCAAGATGGCGTTCTTCGCCGCCAAACCGATCAAGGTAACCAAGCCGATTTGGAAATAGACATCGTTCTCCAACCCCGTCGCCCAGATACCCAAGTAGGCGCCCAGCGTGGCGACCGGCAAGGATAGCAACACGGCGATCGGCACGACCCAGCTCTCGTATTGAGCCGCCAAGAACAAAAAGACAAACAAGAAGACCAACGCCAAGACAAAGCCCGTCTGCCCGCCGGCCTGTTTCTCCTGATAGGAAAGGCCGCTCCATTCCAGACCGATATTCTCGGACAGATGCTCCTTGGCGATCCGTTCCATCGCCGCCATCGCCTCGCCCGTACTGTATCCCGGGGCGGCCACGGCGTTGATAGAGGCGGTGGTGAACATGTTGAAACGCTTGATCGTTCCCGGGCCGGTCGTATATTGCGTCGTGCCCAAGGCGGTCAACGGGACCATCGCCCCGTCGTTGCCACGCACGAAGAACAGATCCAGATTATCGCGGGTAGCCCGGTAAGGCGCCTCGGCTTGGATATATACACGGTAAATACGGTTGAACATATTGAAATCGTTCACGTACACGGACCCCAGATAAGCCTTCATGGTCGAGAAGATATCGGACAAGGGGATGCCGAGGAACGTAGCCCGGTCACGATCCACGTCGAAATACAACTGCGGGATCTCGCTCTGCATGGCGGAAGACACGCCTTGAAGCTCCGGCGCTCGCGAGGCGTAATGCAAGAAGGTATCCGTGGCGCTCACCAGATTATCCCAGCTAGCGTCTCCCCGGGCCT
>JAQVCX010000113.1 GCA_028689545.1 Parabacteroides sp. | reverse complement strand
CTTTCAACAACGTTTTCGGCTATTATATAGAGGTACGCAATACCCATAAGGATAAGGTGCCGGCGAATTGGATCCGTAAGCAGACCTTGGTGAATGCCGAGCGTTATATTACCGAGGAGCTAAAGGAATACGAGGAGAAGATATTAGGGGCGGAGGAAAAGATCCTGGCTTTGGAGACCCGCCTTTTCAATGAGTTGGTATTGGCCTTGATGGAGTATATCCCGCCGATCCAGATGAATGCGAACCTGATCGGGCGTATCGATTGCCTGTTATCTTTCGCCAAGGCGGCGGAGGCGAATAAGTACATCCGTCCGGTAGTCAGTGATTCCGACCAGATCGATATAAAAGGAGGTCGCCACCCGGTGATCGAGAAGCAATTGCCCTTGGGAGAGCCTTATATCGCCAATGATGTCTATCTGGATGACGAGAAACAACAGATCATCATTATCACGGGTCCGAATATGGCCGGTAAGTCCGCCTTATTGCGCCAGACGGCCTTGATCACGCTCATGGCGCAGATCGGTTGCTTCGTGCCGGCCGAGAGTGCCCATATTGGTATAGTGGATAAGATATTTACCCGTGTAGGTGCCTCAGATAATATATCGGTGGGCGAGTCTACTTTCATGGTAGAGATGAACGAGGCCTCCGATATATTAAATAATATGACTTCCCGGAGCTTGGTGCTCTTCGACGAGCTAGGCCGGGGTACCAGTACCTACGATGGTATATCGATCGCCTGGGCGATCGTGGAATATATCCATGAGCACCCCAACGCGAAGGCAAAGACGCTGTTCGCTACCCATTATCATGAGTTGAACGAGATGGAGCGTTCCTTTAAGCGGATCAAGAATTATAACGTATCGGTCAAGGAAGTAGGAAATAAGGTGATATTCCTGCGTAAGCTGGTGCCGGGAGGAAGCGAGCATAGCTTTGGTATCCATGTGGCGAAAATGGCGGGTATGCCTAAAAGCATCGTGAAGCGTTCGAGTGAGATCTTGAAGCAGTTGGAGTCCGAGAACCGTCAAGAAGGCATAGCCGGTAAGTCGGTGAAGGCGATCGCCTCCGCCGCCGAGGGGTATCAACTGAGTTTCTTCCAGCTGGATGATCCGGTCTTGAGCCAAGTACGGGATGAGATCAAGAACTTGGACGTAAATAATCTTACCCCTTTGGAAGCCTTGAATAAGCTGAGTGAGATCAAGCGGATTATTTCAGGGAAATAGATTGGATAAAATTTCAAATGGCGTTTCTTTTAGTATTCCATTCTTTAGTATTTAGTTGCTCATCGTAGGTCATCATCGTATTATATATTTAGCAATCTTTTTACATCCTCCTTCAACGCAGGGATATGATTCATAATAAGCGTCCAAAGAAAATCGGGGGTTACGCTGTCGTAACCATGGATGACTCGGTTACGGGTATTTACAATGGCCCTCGCATGAGGTAGTTGGAAGCCCGGACACTCTTTAGGATCCGGTTGATAGCTTCGCCCATGATCTCCACGTTGCGTTCTACGGCTCTTTGCCGGAGAATGTCTTTCTCGAAATCTTGGTAGATTTTCGGTCGCCCCTCAAAATAACTTTCCGTTTCCTCGATGGAAAGAAGTACATCATACAGATGTTTCTCAATATATTCATCCATAAATCAAAAATTTTGTCCTATCAATATTTCTTCTGAGTATTGGGTTTCGGATCGCCTTGTCCTCCAGCAAGTCAATTTCCCGGTGGAAGATGGAGGATAAGGCGTCGTGTAAGTCGAAGAAATTATTCACGTAATCTACTTGTTCTACCTCTTTGTCGAAATCCACCACGAGAGCGATATCGCTCTTCTCTGTAAAGCGGTCGGTGAGGACGGAGCCAAAAGCGAATAACTTTTTTACCTTATGTTTCTCGCATAAGGCGATGATGCTCGGATAATATTTACTGAAGAACTCCATAAGCGCTTTATTTATTACTTTTCGCAAATGTATCGAATAAAAATGTAATTATCTATCGATCTCGCTCGTAATTTCCTGCACATCTTTCAGCGTAAAACGGCCTAGTAATTGCATGACGCAGAAGTCGCCGTCGTCCATATCGGCTATCATGATCAATTCCTGTATCAGCTCTCCCTGCTGCTTGACGTAGAAATTGGCCTTGGTCTTTCCGTCTTTCACTCGCATGAGCTCCTCGTGCTCCTTTCCGATCAAGGCTTTGAACTCCCCTCGCATCCGTTCCCTCAAATCCGCTTTCTTGGTGGTGAGTATTTGCAGGGATTCTATTTTCCCTTTCAGGTTGGCAAGGTTGAGCCCGGCGGTTTGCATGGCTGGCATCATCTGAAACATCTTCTTGGAGATATATACGGAGGTAACCCCATCCCTTTCCGCGTATTTATCGAAAAGCTTGTTCTGGGCGAAACAGATATGTACGCAGCAGAGAAGCAGTATTGTATATAGATATTTGAGTCTCATTGTATTAATCTTTTAAATGTTTATGTACGATCTTATTTATTTTCGTGATCTCTTGACCGGCTTCATTGACCTGCCCGAGACCTTTGTTCAAGTTCCTCGACATGAACGCCAAGGCATTTTGGGCTGCTACAGCCGCCTCTTCGGGATCGGTAAAGGTATCGGCCATGGCGGGAGCCGGACGATTCGTCTCCGTGAAGATCAGGAATAGGGCACCGAGGATGGCGGCGGCGATTCCGCTGATCCAATAGAAGGAACGTCTGCGTGATACGCGGGGAGATACCTCTTCTTCGGCCAGGAAGTCGATTCGTTGTTCCAGCCTTTCGGAAAGTCCCTCCGGTAAGGCTAAATCCTCTTGGAGTGCCTTGTTTATTAGTTCATCTATCCTTTTATCATCCATGACAACTTGCTTTTTCTAGTCTCTCCCGGATCAATTTACGTGCCCGTGAAAGTAATGTTCGTATATTAGAGGAGCTAAGCCCCGTAATCTGTTCAATGTCCTCATAGGAACAATCCTCCATACCCCGCAGGCGGATTACCTGCCTCTGGTTCTCGGGGAGTTGTTCGATCAGTTCTTGTATACGCCGGATATCCTCCTTTTCTTCCAGTTCCTTTTCGGGCGAGGAGTCGGTCGTTAATAGAACGGCCTCTAATGCCTCTTCGTTCTCCCTTCGGCTTACTTTGGGCGAGCGCAGGAAATCCAGGCAAAGATTCTTGACCAATGTTATGGAAAAGGCTTCCGGATTCCGGATATCTTCCAGTTCATCCCTTTTATTCCATAATTTGCAATAGGCATCTTGAAGTATATCTTCCGCGTCCGCCTTATTGCCTGATAAGGCATAAGCGATCCGATAGAGTTTAGGATGAAAGGGCAGGAACCGTTGTTTAAAAACATCAACTTCCATCGGTATCGTCCTTAATGATTGCCTGTTTTGTGCTCATTGATTACCCGGTCTAGATCGGACGGGCTGATTTTCCCCTTGAGGCGGATTAACGCATTATCGCTTCCTGTCGTGAATATGACCAGTTCGCGGATCATATCCTCTTTTATTTTAACCAGCACCTTCGTGCGGCTGTTGCTTTCATTGGCCGTGACCATCGTCTCGTAATCCGGATCTTTCAGGTTCCGGATGGCGGTAGACAATCGGTCTTTCACCTCTTGGCCGCAATTATCAAATTCGAGGATCTCTATACCGTTTACTCCCATTGTCTCGGTGAATACGCTGGCTAGCTTCATCGTTATGTTTCCGATATTTACGGAAGTAACGTCGCTCTCGCCCCGGAAAGCATTGAATAACTGATCCATCTTCTGCTGTCCGTATCCCGCTTGGCTGATAAGGAGGATAGCCAGTAACGCTAGTAATCTTTTCATTGTAGTTGACTTTTTTCGTTAATACTCTGTTTTTGGATCGCCCTTCATCCGTGCGCCTTAGAGTGGGGCTTTCACAAAGAAGACGAGATAAGGGATTTGTTTGTTACAGATAAAGCGAGAAAAATTTCAAGTTACTGGAGCCGGTAGCTGACGAAAGCGAATCGCTTGCTATCGGGTGCCCAAGAGTTTACGTTGATCGTGCCTTGCCCGCCGAATAGTTTGACTAAAGTCTTAGGTTCTCCACCCTCGGCTGGCATAAGGCGCAGCTCTACGTTCTTATTGGCGAGGTGCTGCCCGGGTTCCAGATCTCCTTTTGTATAGGTGATGAAAACGACTTGTTTTCCATCCGGGGAGATGTGGGGAAACCAAGAGTTACGGGTCTCGTCGAATGTCATCTGGGTTTGTTCGGAACCATCCGCTTTCATGCGCCAGACTTGCATAAGCCCGGTACGTACGGAGTTGAACCAGATATATTGTCCGCAAGGAGAATATTCCGGGCCATCATCCAGACCTTCGGCTGTCGTAAGACGTTTTTCTTCTCCTCCTAGGGCAGGAATGACGTAAACATCAAAATTGCCGTTTCTCTCGGCGCAATAAGCGAGTTGTTTCCCGTCGGGGCTCCATCCGTGCAGGTAGCTAGGAGCGAGTGGGGTGATCAACCGGGGAACACCTCCCTCGAAAGGCAGGGTGTAGACACGAGATTTACCATCTTCCTTCGTCCCGTTACTGATCGCTATTTGCTTGCCATCCGCGGAGATCACGTGGTCGTTGTTGCAGCGGGTGGCGTAGTCGCTATCGATCAATCGCGGCTCGCCCGGAGATTCGGGGGAGAGCTTATATAATTTTCCTCCACTATTGTATACAAGCCAATTACCATCCGGAGTCCAGTTAGGTGCCTCGATTAAGAAAGGAAATTCCTTGATAACGGAACGTTGCCCGGTCGTAATGTCGATCACTTCCAGCACACTCGTCACATCCCTTTTTTGGGCATGCGTACAAAAAATGGCGATACACATACATAGTACAGAATTGAGAAAACGTTTCATATACATATAGATTTAAAGGATATAAGAAAACCGGGTAAAATTAGCTCTACGCTATTTTACCCGGTTTCAAAGATATAATTTATTTCGGTTACTCCTTATACATTGAAACGGAAATGCATGATATCCCCGTCTTGCACAACATATTCCTTACCTTCGACGCTCATCTTTCCGGCCTCCTTCACGGCAGCCTCGGAGCCATAAGCGATATAATCCTCGTACTTGATCACCTCGGCACGGATAAATCCCTTCTCGAAGTCCGTATGGATCACACCGGCGCATTGGGGAGCTTTCCAGCCGTTATGGAATGTCCACGCACGACATTCGTCCGGTCCGGCGGTCAGGAAGGTTTGCAGGTTCAATAATTTATAAGCCGACTTGATCAAACGGTTTACGCCGGATTCTTCCAATCCGATCTCTTGCAAGAACATCTGGCGTTCCTCATAGGTATCGAACTCTGCGATCTCGCTCTCTATCTTAGCGGCAACCACCAGGATCTGCGCGTCCTCGTTCTTTACCGCCTCACGTACGGCATCCACATATTTATTGCCGTTTACGGCGCTCGCCTCGTCCACGTTACAAACATACATCACGGGCTTATCCGTCAGCAAGAACAGATCGTGGGCAATACGTTCCTCGTCTTTCGTATCAAAAGAAACGGTACGTGCGCTTTTTCCCTGCTCCAAGGCCTCTTTGTACTTGCAAAGCACCTCGTAAGCGATCTTGGCTTGCTTGTCGCCACCGGTTTGTGCTTGTTTCTGCACCTTGGCGATACGGCTGTCTATCGTCTCCAAATCCTTGATCTGAAGCTCATAGTCGATGATCTCCTTATCACGGACCGGATCCACACGTCCATCCACATGCACGATATTATCGTCGTCGAAGCAACGCAATACGTGCAAGATCGCGTCCGTCTCACGGATATTAGCCAAGAACTTATTGCCTAATCCCTCGCCTTTACTCGCTCCTTTCACCAATCCGGCGATATCCACGATCTCTACGGTGGTGGGGATCACACGTTGCGGATGCTCGATCTCCGCCAGTTTATTCAGTCGTTCGTCCGGTACGGTGATCACGCCTACATTCGGTTCGATCGTACAGAACGGAAAGTTCGCTGATTGTGCCTTCGCGTTGGATAAGCAATTGAAAAGGGTAGACTTTCCTACGTTCGGAAGTCCCACAATGCCACATTGTAATGCCATAATATAATATTATTTTTTATTATCAATCTGTTATATAACTACTCCAGTTATCTTGTTGTAAGTTCGCGAAGATAATCAATTTTAGGCATATTCTGGTCTTAATAAAACACGTACGTGTTTATGAAAAAACATGTACGACTTTTTGGAAAAGCACGTACATGTTTTTTAAGGGGGATCTTGGTATTATTTTAATGCGCCTCCAGCCAGTTCGCCCCCTCACCGCAATCGGCAATCAGCGGTACTTGCAGCTTCATGACGTTTTCCATTTCCTCCAGCACGATTTTCTTTACCTCCTCGGCTTCCTCTTTGTAGACGTTGAAGTTCAGCTCATCGTGTACCTGGAGGATCATCTTGCTTTTCAATTGCTCTTTCTCAAAGCGTTCGTAAATGCGTACCATCGCTAGTTTGATGATATCGGCGGCGCTTCCTTGGATTGGGGCGTTGATGGCGTTTCGCTCGGCGTAGCCACGCACGACGGCGTTGTGCGAGTTGATATCCGGCAGGAAACGCTTGCGCTTGAAGATCGTTTCCACGTAACCTTTCTCTTTGGCGATCTTGATGCTCTCTTCCATATATTCCTTGATACGGGGATAGGTGTTGAAATAACCGTCTATCAACTCCTTGGACTCGGATCGGGGGATGCCCAGACGCTCGGAGAGCCCGAAGACGGAGATGCCGTAGATGATACCGAAGTTGGCGGTCTTCGCCTTGCGGCGCATATCGCTGGTTACTTCCTCTACCGGGATTCCGTAGATCTTGGCGGCGGTGGCGGCGTGGATATCCGCTCCGCTTTGGAAAGCCTCGATCATATGCGGGTCACCGCTCAGGTGGGCCATGATACGAAGCTCTATCTGGGAGTAATCGGCGGAGAAGAAGAGGCAATCCGTATTGTCCGGGATAAACGCCTTACGGATCTCACGGCCTAGCTCGTCCCGTACCGGAATGTTTTGCAGGTTCGGATTGGTGGAGCTGAGGCGTCCGGTAGAGGTCACCGCTTGGTTGAAAGAGGTATGTATCTTTCCGGTCTGCGGATGGATCAACTCGGGAAGAGCGTCGATATAGGTACTTAATAATTTTTTCAGCCCACGGTATTCGAGGAGCTTGCCGATGATAGGATGCTTGCTACGAAGTTTCTCCAATACATCCTCACTGGTACTGTAACCGCCCGTTTTGGTCTTCTTCGCTTTCTCGTCCAGCTTCAAGCGGTCGAAAAGGACTTCGCCTACCTGTTTGGTGGAATTGATGTTGAACTCCATGCCGGCCAACTCGTAAACCTCCTGCTCCAATTTATTCATGGAGGCGGTAAGTACCCCGGAAGATTGCTTGAGCGCTACCGTGTCTAGCGTGACACCCGTAGCCTCCATTTCCGCTAATACATATATTAATGGCATTTCGATCGTGGTGAAGAGGGATTCCAGTCCTTCCTTCTTCAACTCGGGCGCGAAATAATTCTTTAGCTTGAGCGTGATGTCCGCGTCCTCGGCGGCATATTCGGAGACCTGCTCCACGGGCACGTTTCGCATCGACAGTTGGTTCTTTCCTTTCGGACCGATCAGTTCCTCGATGGGAACGGTCTGGTACTTGAGGTAGGTTTCCGCCAAGTAGTCCATCCCGTGTCGCAACTCCGGATTCAGCAGGTAATGGGCGATCATCGTATCGAACAGCGGACCGGCTACCTTCACGCCGTATTTACGAAGTACCAAGATATCGAATTTAATGTTTTGCCCGATCTTTACTGATTTCGGATTTTGTAGGGTAGGGGAGAAGCGTTCCACCACCTTCGCCGCCTCTGCCGGATTGGCAGGCACGGGGACGTACCAAGCCTCGTTTTCTTTCACGGCGAACGACATTCCGACCAAGCCGGCCTTCAAGGGATCGATGCCGTCTGTCTCCGTGTCAAAAGCGAAAAATTCTTGACCCAATAAAAAGCGGGATAAATCGGCTTGTTTTTCCTCTGTATCAATTAGATGATAGGTGTGAGGGGTAGACTTTAAGTCCGTGAGAATCGATTTTTTGGAATCTTCTGTACTCTCGGGCGTAAAAATCGCGAACAAATCGCCTTGAACAGGGCCTTTCGGAGCGGCTTTGACCGGCTCGGATCCCAGTTTGTTAATAAATGCTCTAAATTCTAATTCTGTGTAAATCTCAGTCAGGCGCTCCTCGTTCGGCTTTTCACGAACGCAACGGGCGGCATCGAACTCGATGGGGACATCCGTCTTGATCGTCGCCAAGAATTTGGAGAAACGGATTTGCTCGGCGTTCTCCTCCACCTTCTTCTTTTGCGCGCCCTTCAGCTTATCGGTGTTCGCTAGCAGGTTCTCGATGCTTCCGAATTCGGTCAGTAGCTTTTGGGCGGTCTTCTCGCCGACACCCGGGCAGCCGGGGATATTATCGGAAGCGTCGCCCATCAGTCCCAGCAGGTCGATCACCTGCTCCGTACTCGTAAGGCCGTATTTGTTTAATACCTCGGGTATGCCCAACGTCTCGTAGTCTCCTCCGAATTTTGGGCGGTACATAAATATATGTTCGGATACCAGCTGTCCGTAATCCTTGTCTGGTGTCATCATGAAAACATCGAAGCCTTCCTTCTCCGCCCGCTTGGATACGGTGCCGATCACGTCGTCCGCCTCGTAGCGGGGCACTTCCAGGATCGGGATATTGTAAGCCTCTATGATCTCTTTAATAATAGGTACGGATTGGCGGATCACTTCCGGCGTCTCTTCCCGCTGCGCCTTGTATTGTTCGAAAGCCTCATGCCGGAAGGTCGGTCCCTTCGGGTCAAAGGCCACCGCTATATGAGTCGGGTTCTCACGTTTTAATACATCCTCCAGACTGTTGATAAAACCGAAAATGGCGGAGGTATTCACACCCTTGGAGTTTATACGGGGATTCTTGATGAAGGCGTAATAAGAGCGATAAATTAACGCATACGCATCTATAAGGAATAACTTCATTACTTTTAACACGTTTTAGTGGGACAAAATCTGGGTAAATGTACGAAAAAACTCGCTTACTCGATAGTTTTTGTTACTTTTGCGCATCTTTGCATGGAATTATGGATGAGAGAAGGAAAATAGAAGAACCGGTTTCCGCTGAATTTGAACGTTTCAATAAGGATTTCGAGGCATCTCTACGCAGCGAGACGACCCGGTTACAATCGGCTATCGACGTTATACTGAATTCTACCGGTAAGCATGTGCGTCCGTTATTGGTGCTCCTTACCGCCAAGGTTTGTGGACAGATTACGGATAACACGATCAATTCCGCTGTTTTGCTGGAGCTTTTGCATACTGCCACATTGATTCACGATGACGTGATCGATGAGACGAAGCAGCGTCGTGGCGTTCCCTCACTGAACGCTATCTTCGATAACCGTATTTCCGTATTGGTAGGAGATTACGTGCTTTCTACCGCCTTGATCCGTTCCATACAAACCGGCGATTTGCGGATTGTCGGGATTATCTCCAACTTAGGCAGGGACTTGTCCGAAGGCGAGATCAAGCAATTAGAGACCGCCGAGGAGAGTATCTTAGACGAGCATTGCTATCTGCAAGTGATCAAGAAGAAGACGGCTACCTTGCTTTCCGCTTGCACGGAGATCGGAGCCATTTCATCGGGCGCATCCGCGGAGGTGATCGCCCTTTGCCGTGAGTTTGGCGAGTATCTGGGCTATTGCTTCCAGATCAAGGATGATATCTTTGATTATTTCAAGGAGGCGAATATCGGCAAGCCGACAGGAAATGACATTCGTGAGGGCAAGGTTACGCTTCCTTTATTATATGCCTTGCGACAGGGTAGGGAAGAGGTGGCCGCCCGTTATCTGGATATGATCTTACGGAAAGATTTCGGGACGGAGAATGTCGATTCCTTGATCGAGTTCGCCAAGGCGAACGGTGGCATCGAATATGCCGAGACCCGCATGAAGGAATATCATGACAAGGCGGTGGATGTCCTCTTGAGATTGCCAGCGTCCGAGGCACGGACATCCTTGATCCGGTTGGCGGATTATATCATGACTCGCTCTCGATAGAATATATCAGTTTCTTTATAGGACCAACCGCATCAAATCTAATCCTTAAAAATATGTTCTTTATATACAGTTAGGCTCGGATAGTGTAAAGAGTTATAAGTTCTTATTGAATAACTAATATTTGCTGATTATGAAAACAAGCACTAGTGTCCACTAAAAAAAATTAAGCTTTAATTGTGTGTCATTTTGATAGTTTATCTCCTCCTTGGCACTATGGAATAGGGCGGGAAGTTCAGTTCTATCCAAGAGGGAAATCGTTAATATTCTC
>JAQVCX010000112.1 GCA_028689545.1 Parabacteroides sp. | reverse complement strand
TGAACAGCCTAAACGAGTGGAGGCTGCGCTATTGCCTCATCGCTCCGATAGAGGGTGCCGTGACCTTCACCAAGTATTGGAACGAGAACCAGTATATCCCATCCGGAGAGGTGGCTTTCACCGTCGTGCCGCAGGGCGAGAACCGGCTGATGGGGAAAGTACGGATACCGATAGCACGCTCGGGAAAGGTAAGGAGAGGCCAGCGGGTGATCGTACGTTTCGCTAATTTCCCGGATCAAGAGTTTGGCGTGGTCAGCGGCGTGGTATCGAATATCTCCCTGGTCCCCACCGATGAGTACTATACGGCGGACATCGATTTCCCCGAGGGCCTCAGAACTAATTACGGTATCGACCTACCCGTCTCGCCCGAGACCGGGGCTTCCGCCGAGATCGTGACGGAAGAGTTACGCCTGATCGAACGATTCTTCCTCCCGATCAAACGAATCGTGAAAGAAGGGTTCTAAATAAACCGGCAACGACGTACATACACCGGCACTCGCCGGCACCTTATTCGGGGTGGATGATAAATAGAAGTATCCATTGATGACGCGACAAAGTGGCGTGAGACATTTTGCCGACAGATAAGCGACCGCTATATTTCACGCAAATCTTATTTTCGTTTTCTTTCTTGCAAGTTCAAGATTTTATTGATAAATTACCTGCGTCTTTCTTCTATATCCGTCGAATACATAATTAGTTGAAGCGGGGAGACTGAAATAATCATTTCTTTCAATCGATTGGGATTCGGCATAACCGGGAGAAGATGATGGTGGTGGAGTTTATTAATTTAACAAAAGGACTTTGATATGGTGACTTCTTTTAATGTTAAGTGGGATGGCTTCACTTGGTTCATGACGCTGTTCGTCGTCGTGATCTATGTGGCTATATGTGTGTTTTTGCTTCTATATACGCGATCTTTTTGGGAACGGATCGCTATATGGCTTATGCCTCTTTTTATGATTCCTTGCTTGTTTTGGGCACCGAACCAGCTAGGAATGGAGGAGGACCGTCTGGTACTGCGTAAATTAATTGGCGAGTTCAGTATTGAATTAGATCAAGTTGCAGAGGTCGGGATTTATAATGAGAAAGAGTTGAATCTGAGATTATTCGGCAGCGGTGGTTTTCTTGGCTATTTAGGCGTCTTTAGGAATAAGAGCCTAGGCAGGTATATGGCTTATGTAGGGGATTATTCACAGGCTTTTTGGGTAAAAACAAAAAATGGGAAATGCTATATGTTTAGCTGCGAGAATAGGGATTTGCTGCTCTCTTCTATTAGAGAAAGAAAACGTTAGTCAAGGTCTGCTTTTGGGAGCTAAAAAACAATATATATGAACAAAGAATTGATGAATAAAATATTCCCTTCGGAGGAAATGCGGCAAGATTTTTAAAAGTATCAAGGACTGAGTAAGACCGAGCGTAAGGAGTTTATGGTCCGAAAGAAGGGAGAGTTTGAGAATGAATCGGATGAATTACGCAACAAACATATCGATGAAGCCTTTACTTTTTGTGGAGGCTTTCTTATACTCCTCATGGCTCACACGATCAATATGCGCTGCTTTAAAGCATTGCAAATGAGTTGTTTGTTGGGGTTGATATGTTCTATTTCTTTTTAATTGTGATAAATAAAAATAAAATTACATGTATTACATAATGTGAAAATGGAAAATTATGCTTTTCTTTACACGGTCAAATATTGGCGTTGATGTTAATGGGCATGTAGTAATTTAATATTGGAACTGAAATATCTAATGCCGGAATTATATTTTAATGGGAAATAGATATTTTAGAGAATTGATTGTAGCATTGGTGTTTATGCTTCCAATAATATGCTGTGCTCAACAAGAAAATAAAGCTTTAAAGCATGAACTTCAAATCACATTAGGTTTAAATTCTTATCTCGCATTTGAATTTGATCCTTCATATTCTTATGTATTTCACAAGAATGTAGGGATTGTTTTAGGTATGCGATTTGTCAAAGAGATTGTAGATAATCTTCATTATGATTTAGTTGGCAATAGTGATTATCAATGGCATGTAAATAAGAAAAAGGAAGTATCTACCTTGATTTTCCGTCCTGCTATACGCTTTCAATTTCCTATATTAGATGGGATTCTATTTGTAACCGAACCCGGTGCTTTACTCAATATCATACCAAATGAGAAATTGGAATTTGCTTATGTGAATACGAAGGATTTTGAACCTATCCCTCAATATTATAAAACTATAAAAAACAAGAATGGATCGGTTTTGTCTTTTAATTGTAAATCATATTTTTCAGTAAAAATAGACAATATAGCACTATTGTTGGGTTATAATATTTCCACATTTGATATTTATACTGGAAGACGGAATATAATCATTGAAGGTGACGCTTTAAACAAACATCTTCCTTCTAAAAAAAGCATATCACATACGGGATTTATTGGAGTGGGTTATTCCTTTTAAGGATTTAGTTACTTCGTAAAGACAATAGCAGGACTTGACAGGTCCAACTCTAGCCGCGGATAGACCGTGGGCGTGGAGTTTAGCGCGATGGAACGAAATATTAGCCGTTGGCTGTATTTTTGATACTAAAGAATATGTGGATGGAAGAATTGTAGGAAACAAGAATTGTTATTACCTTTGGAACAAAAGTGAAAAGATGACGACAAACAGTATCGTACGCAAACTACCGATAGGTATACAGACCTTCAAGAAGATCCGGGAAGGGAATTATGTATATGTGGATAAGACGGAATGGGTGTGGCGGATGGCCTCGTTGGAGACTCCGTTTTTCCTAAGTCGTCCGCGTCGGTTTGGAAAGAGTCTTTTGCTTTCTACTTTTGAGGCTTATTTTAGCGGGAGAAAGGATTTGTTCAAAGGATTGGCTATTGAGCGATTGGAACAGGACTGGATAGAGTATCCGGTGATCCATTTGGATTTGAATGCCAAGAAATTCGATACGGGACAAGATTTGGTTCGCTTGATCGATAGGCAATTGCTGGTTTATGAGGCCGTGTATGGCTCTAGTGAGGCGGACGAGACGATAGACGATCGTCTGTCTACCTTGTTGCGCTTGATTTACGAGCAGACCGGGAAACGAGTCGTCGTATTGGTAGATGAATATGATAAGCCCTTGTTGCAATCGTTTGATAAAGAGGAATTACAAGAGGAATACCGCCTAATGCTGAAAGCGTTTTATGGAGTATTCAAAAGTGCGGATCGCTATTTGCGCTTTGTGTTCCTTACCGGGGTGACAAAGTTTTCGCAGGTTAGCGTATTCAGCGATTTGAATCAGTTGAACGATATTAGCATGGATTGGCAATTCGCGACAGTTTGTGGCATCACTCGGGAAGAGTTGGAGATAAACTTTGTTCCGGAGATTGAAGCCCTCGGAAAAAAGAATGATTGGTCTTTTTTCGAGGTGGTAGAACAGATGGAACGCAATTATGATGGCTATCATTTTCATCCGGATGGAGTAGGGATGTTTAATCCGTTCAGTGTGCTTAACGCATTCAATAAGTTGGAGTTGGAAAGTTATTGGTTTCAGACAGGTACGCCAACCTTTTTGGTGAGTCTTCTTCAGAAAAGCAATTACGATTTGCGGCTTTTGATGGATGGTATCGAGGCCCCAGCCTCTTCGTTCTCTGAATACAGGGTGGATATTGATAATCCAATTCCGCTGATTTACCAGAGTGGCTATTTGACAATAAAGGATTATGATAAGCGTTTTCGAAGCTATCTGTTAGGTTTCCCTAATGAGGAAGTTAAATATGGTTTTTTGAGCTTTTTAGTTCCTTGATACCCTATCGATGGGCGTGAGTTGAAAAAGGTGGGCGTGGAGTTTAGCGCGATGGAACGAAATATTAGCCGTTGGCTGTATTTTTGATGCCTCTTAATGGGGGCGTTCTCAAATAAAACACTATTTTTGCGCATTATAAAGAATATTCCGCAAATAATGGATATACAGAGGCATAGTAGCGTATTGGGCGATACGGTGGAGAAGCTGTCGGATGAGGCATCGTATAAACAATTGTTCCATGCGTACAGGGATGAGGAGGCGCTGCCCTCGGGCGAGGTGCTGAAAGAAATCATCGATCTATGTCGTGCGATCTTGTTTCCAGGTTATTATGGGAATGCCCGTATCAGTAAACAGACGATCCGTTTTCATACGGGCGTAAATGTTGAGACTCTTCATTCTTTATTATCCAAGCAGGTTTATGCGGGACTTTGTTTCGCGGATACCTCTTGCGTGACTTGCCCGGAAGAGAAGATCTCCGCTGAGGCAGAAGCTGTTTCGAAGGCTTTCATCTCTACGCTTCCGGAGATTCGGGGCCTGCTGGCTACAGATGTGGAGGCTACTTTCAATGGCGATCCCGCCGCTCAAAATCTAGGTGAGGTCATCTTTTGTTATCCCGGTTTCCGGGCGATCGGTAATTACCGGATCGCCCATCAGCTGTATAAGCTGGAGGTGCCTTATATCCCCCGTATGATTACGGAGATGGCGCATTCCGAGACAGGTATCGATATCCATCCGGGCGCGAAGATCGGCCATCATTTCTCGATAGACCACGGGACGGGCACGGTGATCGGCGAGACGAGCGTGATCGGCAATCATGTCCGTATCTTTCAGGGTGTCAGCTTGGCGGGAGAGAAACTTCCCCCCGATGAGAACGGTAACGCTATCCGTGGCGTAGCGCGTCATCCTATCCTAGAGGATCATGTGACGGTATATTCTAATTCCACCTTAATCGGCAAGATCCGGATTGGCAGAGGGGCTACGATATGTGGTAACGTCTGGATAGCGGAGGATGTGCCGGCGGGGAGTACGGTTACACAATTGAGAATTGAGAAATGAGAATTGAAAATTATCAAGAGGGTAACCGGAAGGAGATCGAAGAATGTTAGAGAGCGAAATGAGAATAATTAATAATAAACAACGTAATACGCAATTGGGAATAATTTTCAATTCTCAATTTTCAATTTTCAATTAACATGAGCGAGACATTTGAAATGGTGGCCAAGACCCTATACGGGTTGGAAGAGATCCTGGCCGGAGAATTATTAGCTTTAGGTGCCAATGACCTGGAAATCGGTCGTCGTATGGTTTCCTTCACGGGTGATAAGGAAGTGCTTTATAAAGCGAATTTCCACTGCCGTACCGCCCTTCGCATCCTGAAACCGATTTATCATTTCAAGGCTAAAGATGCCGATACGGTTTACAAGGAGGTGATGAAGGTAGAGTGGGAGAAGTACTTGCCACTGGACAAGACTTTCGCTATCGATTCGGTGATCTATTCCGAGGATTTCAACCACTCGAAGTTTGTCGCTTACCGCACGAAAGATGCTATCGTGGATTATTTTATCGAGAAGTTCAAGAAGCGTCCGTCGGTTCGTGTGAATAAACCGGACTTATATATCAATATCCATATCTCCCATAGCGATTGTACCTTGTCTATCGATAGCTCCGGCGAGTCGTTGCATAAGCGCGGTTACCGGGTAGACCAGATCGAAGCTCCGCTGAACGAGGTGCTAGCGGCGGGCATGATCATGAAGACGGGTTGGAAGGGCGAGTCTAATTTCGTAGACCCGATGTGTGGCTCCGGTACTTTGTTGATCGAGGCGGCTATGATCGCGTTGAACATCGCCCCGGGTATCCATCGCAAGGAGTTCGCGTTCCAGAAATGGGTGGATTATGATGAGGAGTTGTTCGACCGGATCTATAATGATGAGAGCCAAGAGCGTGAGTTCAGCTTCAGATGTTATGGCTCCGATATCTCGCAAACGGCGATCGATATCGCTTTGGAAAATATACGTAGCGCCGGTTTGATGAAGTATATCGATTTGAAGGTGAAGCCTTTCCAACAATATACGGAGGCTCCGCAGCCGGGTATATTGGTGATGAATCCGCCGTATGGCGAACGTATCTCATCGCGTGACTTGCTGGGCTTGTACAACATGATCGGCGAGCGTTTGAAGCATGTGTTTATGGGGTATAAGGCGTGGATCTTGAGCTATAAAGATGAGTGTTTCGATAAGATCGGGCTGCGTCCGAGCGAGAAGATGAAATTGATGAATGGCTCATTGGAGTGTGAATACCGTTGCTATGAGTTGTTTGAGGGTACGAATAAGGAATTTAAGATGGCCTTGGGAGAGGAGGGCGGAGAACGTCCGCAGTTCCAGAGAGCGGGAGATCGTGAGGAACGCCGGAGCTTTAGCCGGTCGGGCTTTAAGGCCGATCGCCCTGAGCGCCGTTTCGCCGCCGCCCATAGCGAGGACGAGGATGAGCGTTTGGCGGCCGCTCCTGCCCGGAAGAAATTCTTGGGCGATGACGTGGTTCGCAAACCTATCAAGCCGAAAGGAGATCGTCCGGTGAAGATGCGTTACCGGGATGAGGACTCGGATCGGAATAAGAGCTTTGAGAAGAAGAGTTTCGAGAAGAAAGGCTTTGGCGATCATAAGAAGAAAGATTTTGGGGAGCGTAAGTTCGAGGTGAAACGGTTGCCTAAGAAACATTTTGATAAAGGAGAAGATGATGATCTGGGGGATTAAGAGATTAGGGACCCTGGGTTTGTGCGTGATTCTTATGTCTATGTCGGCGATCGCTCAAGAGAAGCAACTTACGTTGCACGATCTGATTCCGGGAGGAAAGACGTATAGCCGCTTCGTGCCTCGCGGCTTGAGACAGTTGCGATGGTGCGGAGACGAGTACTTATACCTGAGAGGGGATAGTGTAGTAGGTGCCAAGCCGGAGAAGAAGGAAAAAGTCCTTTTCTCGTTGGAGATACTGAATGGGGCTTTGACGGAGGCGAATCTGCAGACGGTTGGTTCCTTGCCTAGCTTCTCGATGCCCTACGAAAGCGTTCCGGTCTTGGCTTTTACTAGCAAACAGCACCGGATTCATTATGACTATAAGAAGAATAAGGTAGTCGCTGATTACGCTTTGAAGAATAATTGGGCGAATTATGATTTCTGTCCGGCTACGAATAACTTAGCTTTCACGGAGGGAAACAATGTGCGTATTTTATCCCCGGATGGACAAAATACGATTGTTACACGTGAAACACAAGATGGAATCGTATGCGGGCAGGCTGTCCATCAACGGGAGTTTGGGATTACGAAAGGTACGTTTTGGTCTCCTAAAGGCTCGGCTCTAGCGTTTTATCGTATGGATGAACGTATGGTGACCGCTTATCCGCTGGTGAATATCGATACCCGTTGCGCTACACCGGTTCCTCATAAATATCCGATGGCCGGAATGAAGAGCCATGAGGTTACGGTGGGTGTCTATCAGGTAGCTACCGGACAGACGGTTTGGCTGGAAACGGGTTTGCCGAAAGAGAAATATTTAACGAATATCGCTTGGAGCC
Organism: Parabacteroides sp.; assembly: GCA_028689545.1. Lineage (GTDB taxonomy): Bacteria > Bacteroidota > Bacteroidia > Bacteroidales > Tannerellaceae > Parabacteroides. The sequence goes on along the minus strand of JAQVCX010000112.1, from coordinate 3,017 downwards.
CGGACGAGAAGAGTATTTATATAGCCGAGCTGAATCGTGAGCAGAACGAGATGCATCTGGTGCGCTACTCTGCCTTGACGGGAAAGAAAGAGGCTGATCTGTTTACCGAGACGGATCGTTGTTATGTGGAGCCGCAGCATCCCCTGCTTTTCTTGCCGAACGATCCGGATAAGTTTATCTGGCAGAGCGAGGCGGATGGCTATAACCATTTATATCTGTATGATACGACTGGAAAGGAGTTAAGGAAGCTAACCGGTGGGGAATGGGTGGTTACCAAGGTGCTAGGCTTTAGCAAAGACGGGAATAAGGTGATTTTCGAGGGAACAGCGCCCCATCCCGTATCTCCGAATATGCAAGGAACGGGGATGCAACGTTATATTTGGGAGACGGATTTGAGAACGAGTGATATCATGAACTGCTTGAGTTGGAAAGTGGGCGTGCACCGTTGGTTGCTTAGTCCTTCCGGCGAATACGCGATTGATTATGTAAGTTCTCCTTCTACCCCGAGGGATATCGATTTAGTCCGAGTGAAGGACGCTAAGGTGATTTCTACCTTGCTTTCCGCTCCGGATCCCTTTAAATCGTATCGGATGCCGCGGATCAAGGTCGGGCATATCCTTGCCGCCGATGGTAAGACTCGCTTGAATTACCGGTTGATCTTACCGCCGGATTTGGATGAGACCCGGAAATATCCTACGATTGTCTACGTCTATGGAGGTCCGCATGCCCAATTGGTTACGGGCGATTGGCAAAACGGGGCTCGTGGCTGGGATCTTTATATGGCACAGAAAGGTTATGTGGTGTTTACCGTGGATAGCCGTGGTTCGGCAAACCGTGGACATGCTTTTGAGAGCGCGATTCATCGTAATTTAGGTATCAACGAGATGGCGGATCAAGTGAAGGGTGTCGAGTTCCTGAAATCCTTGCCTTATGTGGATGCCGACCGTATCGGGGTACATGGCTGGAGTTATGGCGGTTTTATGACCACGAACTTGATGCTGACGTATCCGGAGATCTTTAAGGTAGGCGTGGCCGGAGGTCCGGTTATCGACTGGAGTTGTTACGAGATCATGTATGGCGAGCGTTATATGGATCGCCCGCAAGATAATCCGGAAGGTTATAAGAATGCGAACTTGAAACTAAAGGCTGGCAATCTGAAAGGCCATCTGCTGATGATACATGGGGATATTGATCCGGTGGTGGTCTGGCAACACAGCCTTGGTTTCTTGAAGGCTTGCGTAGAGGCCGATACCTATCCGGACTACTTTGTGTATCCTCGTCATGAACATAATGTGATCGGTAAGGACCGTCCGCATTTGCATGAGAAGATTACGAGGTATTTCGATGACTACTTGAAAAATTGAGAATTGAAAATTAGAAGAGATATGAATATATTGTTATTAGGCTCTGGCGGTCGTGAGCATGCGATCGCTTGGAAGATCGCTCAAAGCCCGAAGGTAAGTAAGTTATTTATCGCTCCCGGTAATGCGGGAACAGCGTTGGTGGGGACGAACGTGGATATCAAGGCGGACGATTTTGCCGCTATCAAGGACTTTGTGTTGGCGAACCAAGTGAATATGGTCGTGGTAGGCCCCGAGGATCCATTGGTGAAGGGTGTCTATGATTATTTCAAGAAGGACGAGGCGTTAAGCTCCATCCCCGTGATCGGTCCGAGCGCGGAAGGTGCCCAGTTGGAAGGTAGCAAGGATTTCGCCAAGGCGTTTATGATGCGTCACAATATCCCGACCGCTCGTTATAAGAGTATTTCCGCTGAGAATTTAGAGGAGGGCTATGCGTTCCTAGAATCTCTTTCCGCTCCTTATGTATTGAAAGCGGATGGATTGGCTGCCGGTAAAGGGGTGCTGATTATCGATAGTTTGGAGGAAGCCAAGAATGAATTGGGAGATATGCTGGGCGGAATGTTTGGCGACGCGAGTAAGACGGTAGTGATCGAGGAGTTCTTGGATGGTATCGAATGCTCTGTATTCGTCTTGACGGATGGCAACGATTACAAGGTGCTTCCGGTAGCGAAAGATTATAAGCGTATCGGCGAGGGCAATATGGGCTTAAATACAGGAGGAATGGGAGCTGTTTCCCCGGTTCCTTTCGCGGATGAGGTATTTATGGCGAAGGTGGACGAGCGTATTATCCGTCCTACCGTAGAGGGATTGAAAGCGGAGCATATCGATTATAAAGGTTTCATCTTCTTGGGTTTGATCAACGTGAAGAATGAGCCGATGGTGATAGAATACAATTGTCGTATGGGTGATCCGGAGACAGAGGTAGTCATGCTTCGTATCCAAAGTGACTTGGTAGATTTGCTGGAAGGGGTAGCGGAAGGCAATTTAGCGGATCGTACATTGGTACAAGACCCTCGTGCGGCGGTTACGGTGATGTTGGTAAGCGGCGGTTATCCGGAGGCTTACGAGAAAAATAAGGTAATCACGGGATTGGAGGGCGTATCCCCAGAAAATATAGTGTTCCATGCCGGGACGAAGCTGGCAGACGGCCGGATCCTGACGAATGGCGGCCGTGTGATTGCGGTTAGCTCGTATGGAGCTACTAAGGAAGAGGCTTTGGCCCAATCTTTCGCCGGAGCCAAGCAGATCGATTTCGATGGGAAATATTTCCGTCGAGATATCGGGTTCGATCTGTAATTACATTTATATTGAAACGGCGTTTGCCGTGAACTATAGGGTGGCATTTGTCGTGAACGCAAGGCGGTGTTCGTAGTGAGCGCAGGGTAGCGTTCACCACGAATGCCGCCTTTTTATTGGTATAGCCCCATATCCTTTATAGTACCTTAAAGAGATGGGATGGTCTAAGTGTTAAATCTTTATTGACTGGATGGTAGAAAAGTAACTGTGTAATAGTGTATTATTGAAACTTCTTCCTGACTTCATCACTTTTCTGCGCCATCACATAGCATAGATTGAAAATCAGATGATTAATATATAAAAGAGGGTGGCTTTGGGTGGCGCAAGCAAAAAACCGCTATATTTGCCCCATGTATATCC
>JAQVCX010000015.1 GCA_028689545.1 Parabacteroides sp. | reverse complement strand
GATCATCGGGTATTCACAATCGATGAACATACCCAATGTATCCTCGGTAAGGACCTCCTTGTTGAATTGGGTCTTTAAATCGTGAGCCAACCAATAATCATATAACGCATCCACCCGCTTCCGTTCCGTTTCATCCAGTTGCTGCTGGAAGGCACGGAGTTTCTTGAATACGCAATAATGCCCGACACCCCCTAAGGAGGTTACGCATCCGAATCCGATCGGCAGGAAGTCCGTACGTCCGGCGATTAGGTCTTGATCCGTGATCTTGCGAAATAGCGTGGGGTATAAAACTTTCAGGCATTCCACTTCACGTATCTCTTTGGGTAGGGCGGCGCAGGCTTTATGAACCGCCGTATACCGCTCCATGATTTCCAGTTGTATGATCAGAGGTTTCTCGCAAGGTAATTTCTTGCTGATCTCTACGTTTTGCGCCCCTTCTACATTGAAATTTGCCATATGACTATTGTTGTTAATATTGTGGGAGACGGGGCATGCCCCGTCTCTACGAGCAGATGATTATTTTAATGTTTGCTTCTTTCGGCTTCCCGCCAGTTGTTTTGGTAACCGGTTAGTAAGTCCGTGAAACGTTTCGTGATCAAGTGCGGACGGGTGATCGCGCTACCTACCACTACGGAGTGCGCTCCGAGGAAGATACATTTCATGGCATCTTCCGGCGAGTAGATATGCCCTTCCATAATGACGCGGGCCTTACCCTTGAAGTCGCGGCACATACGGGCGAACTCCCGTAGATCCGGTTGCTCGATATGTTGGGTAGCTTCGGTATATCCATATAAGGTGGGGCCAACGATATCGGCTCCCATTTCTACCGCACGCACGGCTTCCTCATAATTAGAGACATCCGCGAAGATGATCGCTTCCGGGATCTCTTTCTTGACGATAGGTAGTAGTTCGTATGCAGGGCGGCCTTCATGGGTTATTTGGCTCGTACAGTCCAAGGCGATGATCTCGGCCCCGGCTTCCCATACGGCTTTAGCGGCCTCTAGGGTAGGGGTGATAAACACATCCGTGTCGTCGTGCCAGATTTTCCAAAGCCCGATTACCGGTAAGTCCACCTCTTTCTTGATCGCCTTGATCTGCTCCGGGTCGTTGGCACGGATACCTACGGCTCCTCCCCATTGGGCGGCTTTTGCCATCTTTACGACAAAGTCTACTGAAAAGGTCGGATCATCGTGTTGTACTTGACAGGATACGATCAGTCCTCCCTGGAATGAATCTAGAAGTTCTTTCTTATTTGTTCTCATATTTTTTTCGTTACATCGTTTTCTCTAAAAATGCGGCGCCGATTATTCCTGCGTCATTTCCTAATTCCGCGCGGATGACTTGAGGGATACCTATTTCCTCGGCGGCGAAGGTGCAAGTATGTAGTTTCTCGTTTAAAGGTTTCAACAGCAAGTCCCCGGCATGCGCGATACCCCCTCCTAAGATGATTACTTCCGGACGGAAGATGGTAATGAACGTGGAGATTCCGGCGGCCAGTTTGCTGATATAGTCATCGACGATCTGTTTAGCGAGGGAATCCCCTTGCTTGGTAGCCTCGAAAAGGATCTCTCCATTGACTTTGTTTTCGTCTTCGCCGCAAAGTTTCCATATCAAGGTATCCTTGTTCTCTCGCAAGGCCTCTTTCATGATACGAATCAACGCGGTGGATGAGCAATAAGCTTCCAGACAGCCTTTTTGCCCGCAGGTACAACGTTCGCCATTGTATACCAATTTGGTATGTCCAAGTTCGGCTCCCATATTATCGGCTCCGGAATAAATCTTCTTACCTATGATAATTCCGCCGCCGACTCCCGTTCCTAGCGTTAGCATGATGGCATCGGTATATTGGCTGGCCGATCCTGCCAATACCTCTCCATAGGTTGCGCAATTGGCGTCGTTGGCTATATAAGTAGGCAGTGAGATATGCTTCTTTAAATAGTCGTAGATGGGGACATTCTTCCATCCGAAACAATTGGCATGTACCAAAAGGTTCGTCTTGGGATTTACGTAACTGGGCATGCCGATGCCCCAAGAAGAGATGTCTTTCAGTTGCAAGCCTGCTTTGAGAACTGCTTTTTTGCTGACTTCCGCCATGTCGGTAGTGATCTCCTCGATCGTGCGTCCGGCTTGTGTCGGTATACTCTCCTTCGCGATAATCTGGTGGTTCTCATCTACTACGCCGGCTACCATATTGGTGCCGCCAACGTCTAGACCGAGATAATACTTGGTGCTTTTCATCTTTGCTCTTTATTTTATGAGGTCAATAGAGTGAATTATTTGTTGGCAAAGATAGAGGAGTTACTCGCCCTAGACAATGTGAGGTTTAACCTAAAACAATGGACTATTTTTGCATGAGTACCTTTGCCTCCCCCCGATAAACCCTGGGGATAACCTATCTACGCTTTAATTGATTTCTTACGGTGGATGCCGTCTTATTGGATCAAAGACTTATCGGCAGTAGCTTGTTTGTCTGTATCATTACTTGTCTGCCTCTATATGTATAGATCGTTTCACAGAGGTGAAGAGATCGTATCACCTAGGTGAAACGATCGTATCACGGAGGTGAAAAGATCTCTTCACCTAGGTGAAACGATTAGGTTGTACGGTGCTTGGCTATACTATCCCCTGTTCTTATCCCTAGTGTGTATATGATTAATTGTTATACTATCACTGGTTCATCCCGCTCTCCTTTATGGCAGGTCTCTGCGATGCGATGAATTACAAAAAGAAAGGACCGGACGATAGGTATCGAACGGTCCTTTCTTTCATCTTTATGTCGGATGCTTTTATTCAGCTTCTTTTTCTGTAGCTTCCTCTTCTGCCGGAGTCTCTTCCGGGGTGAAGTCGGTGATGCCCGCGTTGATCAAGATGTTATACCAAGAAAGTAGTTTCTTGATGTCGCTTGGATAAACGCGCTCGCGGTCGAAGTTCGGCAATACTTCCGCGAGATAGCTACGCAATTCGTCTGTTGTAGCTTTTGAAGGTACCAAAGAAGCGGCTTTTCCCTCCTCTTTATTCTTTACGCTAGTCAATACCTCGTGTAAAGGCACTTCTGTTTCATCCGTATAGATTGCGATATCGCCTAATGAGATTACTTTATCTTTTGCGTATGCGGGTACTCTCTTGTTATCAGTCAGCGATTCAACGATCAACATGTTTTTTCCATGGGAAACCAGTTTATACAGACCGGGCTTTCCCGAAATAGACAAAATAGTCTTCAACATAATGTTTTTTTGTTTTCAATTAATGTTAAACTTCGAAGTTGCAAATGTAAGCATAACTACGTGAATTAAACGAAACGTTCGGGGTAAAAATATTATTTTATGAGAGAAGACGTTCGATTAACTTGCCGACTTGCGGTATAAGCGCCTGTCTATTGTCGTTGTAGATAACATAATCGGAGCGATCTTTCTTTTCCTCGTCCGACATTTGGCTATTGATTCTACGTTCGATTTCCTCTCTCAAGGCTGCGTCTCTCCCCATGACTCTTTCGATGCGGAGCTCCTTAGGGGCATACACCATCAAGCTCACGTCTACTACTTTGTAGAAACCCGATTCGAATAATATGGCGGATTCGATGGCGCATAAAGGGGAGGCCTGTCTCTCCACCCAAGCCGTGAAATGACGGTTTACCTCGGGATGGATGATCTGGTTGACCTGCTGTAATTGTTCCGGATCATTAAAGATGCGGGAGGCTAGAAGCCTCTTGTTCAATCCCTCGTTCGTGTAAATCTCCGGACCGAAAAGAGCCGTTAATTTCTCACGGATAGCCGGAGAGTTGTTGGTCAGCCATTTGCTTTCCTCGTCCGCTATGTATACGGGTACACCGGATAACGCTAGTAATGAGGCTACGACGGATTTGCCGCTACCGATTCCTCCTGTAATGCCTATTTTAATCATGGTCGTTGTTGTGTTCCAAAATAAATTCCACCTTATCAGGCAATAAGGTAGCCGTATGTACCCAGTCCGGTTTCTTAGTGAGTGTGACAGGTAGGGTACCCGATACGTTTTGTTCCAGATCCTCGAAAGGTATATGAATCGAGAACATATCTTCCGAGAGTTCTTTGAAGCGGGACAAGGGTACGCTGCAAGTCACTTTCACGACCGCCGGAAACATACGCACCGTATAATGGGGCGGTATCTGGCTGCAAGAGACTGGTATTTCCAGTGTCTTCTCCGTGTACTCCTCTACCGGGATCATGATAGATACGCTTTCCGGATCGAAGTTAACGCCGTCCACCTTGATCAGTTGTACGGTTTTCGTGATGTTTTTATTCGCCTTTTTAACCTCGATGAAGACCGTCTTAACCGCAGTCAACGTATCTAAGATCGCCGCTGTGGCATAAGCGTTGATCCTTTGGGGATTGATTTGGATATCCCCGGATAATTGAAAACCGGCTTCCAGATGAATCTCACCATTGAAAGTGACCGGTATTTCTTTATGGATCCGCTGACTGAAATCCATATCTATTTGTTGCGGATCAAAACTTTGTAATGCTGTAGTAGCTATCAATTGTTTTTGAATATCGTTCTCGATCAGCTTTTTGCTTACTTGTACCGAGCCGTTTTTCTCCTTGGCGTTTTTCATGTTCACCTCGATCGGGGCAAACGATCTTCCAAAGGTATAGTTGAGTAAAACGCTACCCTTGTCTTTCACCCTCGCGGTAATCGTTTCCACCTCGGGGGTGTTAAACGCTATATCGGCGGGTACATTCTTATACTTAACCGGGAAAACAAGCGCTATCTCATATTCCTGCTGCAAGCTTTGGAGTAGCCAGAAGCCGAAAGCCAAAAGGGCGAAAAAGAAAAAGACCAAGGCCTCTTTCCATTTCTCTCCGTGGAAAAAAGCCTTAGTCTTTACTTGGATAGACTTGAAGGTATTTTGTATCTTCTCAAGTCGTGACATATTCTGTAGTTCGATTATTTCTGCTGCTGAGCGTCTTCCGCTGAAGCGAAAATAGAAGTTTTATCTACACGGATACGTACTCCATCCGCTATCTCGATTAGCATATAAGTATCTCCGATCTCTTTGATCTTTCCATAGATACCTCCGGCGGTAATCACTTTATCGCCTGTTTTTAACGCCTCACGTGATTTCTGGATTTCTTTTTGTTTCTTTTGTTGCGGACGAATCATGAAGAAATAGAAGATAGCTACGATAACTACCATCATCAAAATACCGGACCACTGACTTCCTCCTGCTGGAGCTTGAAGTAAAATACTGAGTAAGTTCATACTATAATAATCGTTTTACAAGTTAATATCAATAATGATATGTACAAATGTAATGATAATAATTAATCTTTGAGCAATAACTTCTCTTTTTTTAATTCGTTGACTATTGAATCCAGAATCCCGTTAATGAATGTACCGCTTTTAGGTGTGCTATAATATTTAGCGGCATCGATATATTCGTTTAAAGTAACGTTGACAGGAATAGTCGGGAACGATAATATCTCGGCTAAGGCTACTTGCATGATGATCAGGTCCATATTGGCGATACGCTCAGTCTCCCAATTCTTCATATGCTTGTTGATACGCTCGCGGTATTCCTTACCTTTCAACAGGCTTTGGCGAAATAGCTTGATTGCGAAAGATTTGTCTTCCAGGTCCTTGAACATGGGCAATAAGGCTTGCTTGCGTCCTTTCTTCTCCTCGAATTTCTTGATGGTCTTCAAGGCAAAAGTATCAATGATCTCGATATCGTCGTTCCAGTAGATACTTTTATCTTCCAGATATTCCTCTATCATCTCGTTTCCACAGATTACTTTCTTGAAGATCTGGCGCCAAAACTCACGATCCGTCTCGTAAGAGTCTTCCTCGTTTTTCAAGTATTCGGCGTAAATCTCAGATTTTAAGATCGTATCCAATACGTTTTTGATGAACTCCTCGTCGTTGCTCCATGAGAGACCTTGCTCGTCTACATACTTTTTCAACATATCGTTTTCCGCTAATTGAGCTACGAAGCGATTGTCTATGAAGCGTGTATTGGGGTTTCGCTCCTCGTCGGTAGGCATGTATTTGCACTTCCGGGTGTCAAGGATCCTTCTTTGCAGGTTGGTAACGTCGATAATTAGGAGTAAGAAATAATAATATAAGTCATATGACTTCTGAAGGCTGAAAAGCAATTCGTTTTCCGCAACTTTGAGGTCACCGTTTCCGTTTTGATAGTAAGAGTATACTATCTGTAAAACTTTAATGCGGATTAAAATTCTGTTGATCATCGTTTGAAGGAACTTCTTAATTATAAATTAGGCTGCAAAGGTAGTCGTTTTTTCCATAAAAGAATATAGATTCACTTAATTTTATATGTCTTAGATGATATTTTACAAATTTAGCCTGGATAGCCCTATTTTCGATCGTTAAAATAGTTGCTAATTAAAAAAAAATGCACATATTTGAAGCAAGTTATATGAAGTGGGTGGTTTTTTTAACGAATGTTAGCTGTCATGGAAGAATCTATAAAGAAAAAGCATGTTGAAGGTGGCGACAGGGAGATTTTGTATTCCAAAGCTATCAAGGCGGGAAAACGGATTTATTATCTGGATGTGAAGAGGAATTTAAAAGATGACCTATTCGTTGCCGTTACGGAAAGTAAGAAAATTCAATCAAAGGATGGTTCGCAAATCTCATTTGAGAAGCATAAGATTTTCCTTTATAAGGAGGATTTTGAGAAGTTCATGGAGGGGATGCAAGATGTAATCAGTTATATCAAAAGCTCAAATCTGAAGAAATCTCCGCAAGTCGAGGTAGAATCCGAAGGGGAGGAAAGGAATCCAGACGATTCCCCGGAGGCGGATATGTCTGCCGGTGATATCAAGTTGGACATTGAGTTTTAATATAACACGAGGAGAAAAAAATAACGGGCTGTTTTACTCATAGAGAGAAACAGCCCGTTATGTGCTAGGAAATTCCCGTAAGGAGAAATCCTATTCTTTGCTGCGAATTATTCAGCCGGATGGATAGCCTCTGTAGGACATGCGTCAGCGCAAGTTCCACAATCTGTACACATTTCAGGGTTGATGCTGTATTTATCACCTTCTGAAATTGCTCCTACCGGACACTCATCAATACAAGTTCCGCATGCAATACAATCATCGCTAATTACGTAAGCCATTTTTTTAAACGTTTAAATTGATAACTATTAGTAAGTGCAAAAATATAGCTTTCTTTCTATTAAAAAAATATCTACCCGCTTATTTTATTCAAAAATCTTGTTTTTTGCAATATCTTTGTCTCGTTTTCGTTATTAAACAAAATAGATTGAGATTTGAAACGACTATTACTTATATTGTATGTGGTAAGCTTGGCTACCATGGGAGCCATGGCTCAAAAGGAGAGGGTGAGGAATCAGCCGTACGCTGATTTGAAATGGCTGCATCTGGGTTTTCATGTGGGTATTCACTCGCAGGATTTGTTATTGACGCATACCGGTGTTGCGACCAATGGAGAAACTTGGTTCGCGGAGATTCCTTCTTATTCGCCCGGTTTTAGTGTCGGGGTGATCGGAGATTTGTATATGAACCCTTATTTCAATTTGCGCTTTACGCCTTCTATCCATTTTGGAGATAAGAAATTTAAGTTCCGGGAACAGGCTACGGGGGAGGAATTCATTACGAACGTTCGTTCCAGTTATCTGAATTTTCCGTTAGACATTAAATATACGGCCTTGCGCTTGAATAATTACCGTCCTTATTTGATTGGCGGTATTTATGGCTCCGTGGATATAGGGCGTAAGAAAGGTAATCCGATTCTATTGAAAAGTACGGACTTCGGTTTTGAGTTTGGCGTGGGATGTGATATTTACCTACCTTACTTCAAGTTATGTCCGGAGCTGAAATTCTGTTTCGGATTGGTTGACCTATTGGAAAAAGATCGTCCGGACTTGGTGGATCAAACAAATATCAAGTATACGGATGCGCTATCGAAAGCTACATCCCGTATGGTGATCTTGACATTTAATTTCGAATAAACAACTCGATATAGATATAAGCGGCCGGGATCGCCATCATTACGCTATCGAAGCGATCCAGCATGCCTCCGTGTCCAGGTAATACATGCCCGGAATCTTTTACGTCTAACGTACGTTTCATCAGCGATTCGATCAAGTCGCCCCAAGTACCGAATGCTACGATCGTAACGGCTAGTCCTAGCCATATGTACCAGTTGGTGGCAGGCATGAACCATGCGAATACTTGGGAGGTTATTAATACGAATGCCAATCCTCCGTAAAAGCCTTCCCATGATTTCTTGGGAGAGATACGTTCGAACAATTTTCTTTTTCCGAACATCGATCCCACCAGATAAGCTCCTGTATCATTTACCCATACGAAAACGAAAATAGCCAAGGCAAAATAGGGAATATGTACGATCTCTCCCGGCGTGTTGGGTACCGAAGTGATAAAGTTTAGCAGAGAGAATGAGCCCGCGCAATAGATTTGACCGAATAAGGTCAATGCCCAGTTATTGATCGGATTGCTGGCTTTATCGTAAAGCTCGGTGATCATGATGTACATTAAAAATAAAAGATAGGGGAGAAAGATATTGCCTCCTACTAAGCCATTGGCGTAACCGAATGTGGCGATGAATAGGTAGGCTCCACCTACGGAGCTGACAAACCGTTTGATATCGGCATTCTCATAATGTTTGACTAATCCGTAGAACTCCCATAGAGAAAGTCCGGTAATGAGTCCAAATATCGCAAGAAAATAATAGGAGTGGAAATAGATCGCACCGACTAATACCGCGACGAAAATGATGCCCGTCAATGCACGTGTTATCAGATTTTTCAAAACAATAGTGTTTTTGCGTGTTTGTAATTTTGGCTGCAAATATAACTAATAAATTGATATTATAGCCATGAGAAAGGCTGGATAGTCTTTTTTGAGAAAAGATATTATCCAGCCTTCCTTATAATGAATGTCTTGACTGATGTCAAGTTGTCTTATCTGTCTGATTGGCCTCAGCGGGAGCCTCCGTCTTTTTCTCTTCGCTCGAAGAGGCTTCGATCTCTTTATTTTGACCGTTGGCCTTTTCTTGCAACTCAAGGATTTCTTGCGAACGGGAGACCCAAGCTCGTTTACCGAAAATGTGTTCTACATCCTCGGAGTAGATTACCTCACGATCCAGTAGGAACTGAGCCAATTGGTTATGTCCTTCCTTATTCTCGGATAAGATTTGTTTTGCTTTTTTATATTGTTCGTTGATGATCTTCTGAACCTCGGAGTCGATGAGTTTCGCTGTCTCTTCGCTATACGGTTTGGTGAATCCCCAATCTTGCCCCGTAGAATCGTAGTAGTTTAAGTTCGGAAGCTTATCGCTCATGCCGAAGTAAACAACCATCGCATAGGCTTGCTTGGTTACACGCTCCAAATCGTTGGACGCACCTGTCGATATTTTACCAAGGAACAATTCCTCCGCCGCACGTCCGCCTAAAGTCGCGCACATCTCGTCTTGTAATTGCTCACGTGTCGTAATCTGTCTCTCTTCCGGCAAGTACCATGCTGCTCCTAGGGCTTTTCCCCGGGGAACAATCGTTACCTTTACCAAAGGATTGGCATGTTCGAGCAACCAGCTTAAGGTAGCGTGACCTGCCTCATGGGTAGCGATACTCTTTCGCTCTTCCTCGGTTGTGATCTTCGACCGTTTTTCCAAACCTCCTACGATACGGTCTACGGCATTCATGAAATCTTCTTTCTGTACGAATTTCTTGCCGTTACGGGCAGCGATCAAAGCGGCCTCGTTACAAACGTTTGCGATATCGGCCCCCGAGAATCCCGGAGTTTGTCGTGCCAAGAACTCAGCATCTACACTTTCGTCGATCTTGATCGGACGCAAATGCACCCCGAATATCTCCTTACGTTCATTCAAATCAGGTAATTCAACATGGATCTGTCGGTCAAAACGTCCGGCACGCAACAACGCTTTATCCAAAATGTCCGCACGGTTTGTGGCGGCTAAGATAATAACGCCACTGTTAGAGCCGAAACCATCCATCTCGGTCAGCAACTGGTTTAACGTGTTCTCACGTTCATCGTTGCTATTCATATTCGCGTTCTTTCCACGGGCACGGCCTACCGCGTCGATCTCATCGATAAAGACGATACAAGGGGATTTCTCCTTCGCTTGGCGGAATAAGTCACGCACACGGGAGGCACCCACACCGACAAACATCTCCACGAAATCAGAGCCCGACAAGGAGAAGAACGGTACATTAGCCTCACCCGCAACGGCTTTCGCCAATAATGTCTTACCCGTTCCCGGAGGACCTACCAGTAATGCGCCCTTGGGAATCTTGCCTCCCAATTCGGTGTATTTTTCCGGATTCTTCAAGAAAGAGACGATTTCCTCTACCTCTTGTTTTGCTTCCGCCAATCCTGCGACATCCTTGAATGTCATCTTACGGTCGTTATCTTTATCAAAAAGCTGAGCTTTTGCCTTACCTACGCTGAACACGCCCCCTGGACCTGCGCCGGTCCCCCCGGACATACGTCTCATCAAGAACATCCATACACCGATCAATAAGATAATCGGGCCGAATGAAACCAAGAAATTCCAGATAGCGTCATCGCCTTCCTCAAACCGGACTTGTGCATCGATCTGGCTATCGGCTACCGCTTTGTCATAGAAATCCGAAAACTTGTCGGCCGACGGGATCTTTACGTATGCTTTCGGGGGAACCCCGATTTTAGAAACGTCCATATTCCCAAAGACCCGTTCTGTCTTCCCGTTTTTCACTGTAGCCTCCACCAAGTTTTTCTTGTTGTAGACAGTCATTTTATCGAATACGTTTTCCTGCGCTAGTTTCTGGAACTCCGTCCAGCCTAGCTCTTTCGTTCCCGAAGAATCATTCGTCATGTATAGGGCGACAAGCATGATGAAGATCAACCCATACATCCAATACAAATTAAAGCGGAACATCTTAGATTTTCCGCCCTTCGGTGTTTTAAACATGTCGTTTTTATTTTCCATAAGAGATAATCATCAAATATTTAGGCCGGCTTAATCTATGTCTGGAACCTGTGTAACCTTCGAGTCCGCCCAAAGATTCTCCAAGTTATAAAATGTGCGTTGCTCCGGCAGGAAGATGTGTACAAGAACCGTGCCATAATCCATCCCGATCCATTGGGCACCCTGTGTACCGTCGATGGATAATGGTTTCTCGTTTGCGTTCTTGCGTGCGAAATCCCATACGGAATCAGATAAAGCTGAAACTTGGCTAGGAGTGTTTCCCTCACAGATAACCATATATTGGCAAATGGCACCAGAAGTCTGGCTTAAATCTACAGTTACAATATTTTTGCCTTTTTTTTCTTGAAGGCCTTCAACAATCGTTTTTACTAATTCTTTTGTTTGATCCATTTATTTCTTATTGATATAATTTTCCAAGTCGCAAATATACTCCTTAATTCGTTATGTACGTCTTTTCTTTCATTAATATATGTGTAATGCCTAGTTTGAGACCGTCTCCTTTACGGGTATAAGCCTTTGAAAAAACAGGTACGTCTTTTTCCTGGATATTTTTTTCGAAGGTTTACTTGCTAATTTTGAAAAAGTATGTACCTTTGCACTCGCTAACAAGAGAGTTGGTGACTTTTTTTTAAATATTGTTCTATGGTGTAATGGTAGCACAACAGATTCTGGTCCTGTTAGTCCAAGTTCGAATCTTGGTAGAACAACTTTTAAAAGTCAACTTGGCGATTTTGTTATTAAACATTGTTCTATGGTGTAATGGTAGCACAACAGATTCTGGTCCTGTTAGTCCAAGTTCGAATCTTGGTAGAACAACACAAAAGCCCCACTACTCGTTATTTAATAACGAGTAGTGGGGCTTTTGTTTGATTTATAATTTATGATTTATGATTTGTCATCGACGCATAAATCATAAATTATAAATCATAAATCTATTTATAGCGTATCCATTTTATCATTTCCTTGATGCTGGGCTTCTTACCATACATCAAGATGCCTACCCGGTATATCTTGGCGGAAAGCCACGTGAAGCCGATCGAGCAGAGATAAAGCAATCCGACAGAGAGCATGATTTGCCATAAAGGAACCTCGAAAGGCATACGCACCATCATCACGATCGGAGAGGTGAGTGGGATCATGGAGCACCAGAAAGCTAACGGCCCATCGGGATTTTCCATACTGTAGATTCCCGCGTAAAGAGCGAAAACCAGGAGGAGCGTTACCGGTAGCATGAATTGTTGCGTATCTTCTTGGCTGTCTACGGAGGAGCCGATGGCGGCGAACAACGAGGAATATAATAAATACCCGCCTATAAAGTAAACGACAAACAAAATACCTATTTCGGCGAAATTGATCGTCCCCAGCATCTCGATCCATTCATTGTCTTGTTGCGGGGTGCTCATCAAGGCCATATTAGGACTCGTATTAAGTGCCATCCCGGATTGTAGCATCTCGTTATCGATACCTCCTCCTACAAAGAAAGAACCTCCGGCAATCAGGATGAGTGTCATGATAGCCCATAAGAATACCTGTGTGAGTCCCACGAAACCTATTCCGATAATTTTTCCCATCATCAAGTCGAAAGGTTTGACGGACGAGATCATGATCTCGATGATCCGGTTCGTCTTTTCTTCCATAACCCCTTGCATGACCATCCCTCCATAGACCATGATGAACATATAGATAAGCATGGTGAAAATAACCCCGGTTATGGAGGCCACTACGGATGAGGATTGCTGTTCGCTTCCGTCGTCTCCCCACTTGATCGTTTGTATGCTGAAATCTACTTTACTTTCTTTTATGATCTCTTGTAGATTGGGAATATTGAATGTTGCCAGTTTGTCACTCTCTATCTGCTTCTTTAATGTCATATTGACGAGCCGGCTCAATTCTCCCGGGATTTGTTTCTTGGAATAGAGGGTCGCATTGTTCGGATCTTTCCACAAGTCGTCGGAAATATTGAGGAACGCGAATATCTCTTTTTCCGGCATCTGCCTGTACTTATCCATACCTTTGTCGCCGTTGATAAAACGATAGCTTTCCGTATCCTCGAACAACGGGGCGTATTTGCCGGTAGCGTCGAGGATGGCGATTGTATGAACCTCATCTCCCTTGATGGAAGAGAGCCATAGAGGGACGAACGCGAGTGCCGCGAATAGAAACGGCGTGAGGAAGGTAAGTAGTATAAACGACTTCTTACTAACCCTCCGGAGATATTCACGCTTGATGATTAATCCTATTTTGCTCATGCCTTTGATGTGTTTGTACCGGAAACGGTGTTGATGAAAATATCATTCATGGAAGGGATCTCTTCCGTAAAAGAAAGGATCTCATATTGGGAGGCGAGCTTCGTCAGCCATTCCGAGTTGCTGATAGACCCTTCCTTGCGTACCCGTAGTTCTTCCGTCTCTCCCGGCCCCTTACGTACATTTAATATATAGGTGTTGCTCTTGAAACGTTCGCGTACCTCCTTCACGTTGCCCGATAGAACGACTTGGGAACGGTTGATAAGGGCGATCTCGTCGCAAATCTCCTCTACGGAGGACATGTTGTGGGTAGAGAATATAATGGTATGTCCGGCCGCCTTCAACTCTAATATCTCTTGTTTAAGACGATCGGCGTTGACCGGATCGAATCCGCTAAATGGCTCGTCAAAGATCAATAGCTCGGGTTCATGTATCACGGTGATGATGAACTGTACTTTCTGCTGCATACCTTTCGACAGCTCTTCCAGTTTGCGATTCCACCAAGGCATGATGTCGAATTTCTCGAACCAATGGGTCAAACGCTTGCGTGCCTCTGAGTAGGAGAGACCTTTCAATTGAGCCAGATAGATAGCCTGCTCCCCGACTTTCATCTTTTTATATAACCCTCTCTCTTCCGGCAAATAACCGATCTGGTAGATGTCTTCCGGGCTGGATTCATGGCCGTTGAAGCGAACAATTCCACTATCCGGTGCCGTAATCCGGTTGATGATCCGGATCAAGGTGGTCTTACCCGCCCCGTTAGGTCCCAGCAATCCAAAGATAGTTCCTTGAGGAACTTGGATACTCACCTTGTCCAGCGCCAGATGTCCGGCATACTGTTTTACCACGTTTTCTGTCTCAAGGAAATTCATAGACGTTTTTTTATTACATTTTTAATACGATACGCTCACCCAGCTCTTTGCAGAGTACGTTCTTGATCTCGTTGAGGTGGGTGTTCTGTTTCATTAATTCAAAGATCTGCTCCATGTCTCCTTTGTTTTGAGCCTCTTTGATTTTCGCTTGGAGATCCTTAATCTTATAGAGGATATAGGCATCTTTTAGGGAATAGATTTCCCGGGGTACCCAATAATCCAATTTATCTTCTTCTTGCTCCAGCTCCCTGAACTTCGTATGATATTTACTAAGCTGGTACTTATCGCTGATAAGGTTGGCGGCAAGCCGGCTGATGTTCGGGTCCGGATGGGCCAGGAAATAACGGCTAGCTATAAAGCCTTCGTTTTGACAATGTTCGGCAGCTTCGTCTAGCATTTGCTTGAAGGCCGGCGTATAAAACGTAAGGTCGTCACGTTCCAGATCGAAACGGATGTAATCGGCGACCCGCATGATAACATGTTCGTGGGTCTCTTCATCTACGTAGTCATAGAGGACACGTTCGCCGTATCGTACGATATAGCGCAGAAGAGCCAACTCGTAAGCCTCGAAGGGAGAACGTTTCGGTTGGACCTGTATGCTGGGAGCTGTCGGAATCTCGTATGGAGGAGTTGGGGGCGGACCCGCTTCCTCTTCCTGCATATAGTCTTCGGGCGGTGGAGGCGGAATGTTTTCCGGAGGAAGGGTATTCGCCTCTTCCTGTGTATACGGTTGGTAGCCGGGGAAATCCGGATACTCTGGAATCGTATTGACAGAAGGTTGAACGGGCGGCGTATTCCTTACGGATTTAGCCGCTTGGCTTTCTTCCTTGTTGAGACGTATCTTATTGACCTCGTTGAGTAAGACTTGCTCGTCTATCTCCATGGTCGTACTACATTCCCGGATATACACGGAGCGAGCAATATTATCGGGTATGATCGCTACCGTACGGATAATATCCGAGATCAAGGCGGAACGTTTGATCGGATCACCCCCCGCTTCCGCCAAGAGTAACTTGGTCTTGAAACGGATGAAATCCGTCTCGTTCTGGCTGATAAATTCGGCGAACTCGCTCGCGCTATGGCTGCGGGCGAATGAGTCTGGGTCTTCTCCCGCCGGAAGAAGTACGACCTTGACGTTCATCCCTTCTTCCAATAGCATGTCGATACCCCGAAGAGCCGCTTTGATTCCGGCGGCATCTCCATCGTATAATACCGTGATATTATTCGTAAAACGGTGTATGAGCCGGATTTGCCCTTGTGTGAGGGCCGTGCCCGAGGAGGCGACCACGTTCTCTACGCCCACTTGGTGCATACCGATCACGTCCATATATCCTTCCACCAAGAAACAGCCATCCTGTTTCATGATCGCTTGCTTGGCGAAATAGATGCCGTAAAGCTCGTTGCTCTTGTGATAAATCTCGCTTTCGGGGGAGTTTACGTACTTGGCGGTCTTCTCGTCCTTTTTCAATACGCGTCCGCCGAATGCCACGACCTTTCCGCTTAAGGTATGGACGGGAAAGATGACACGTCCCCGGAAACGATCGTTCACGTTTCCGTTATCATAAACGATAATCAATCCGGTTTTCTTGAGGAATTCCTTTTTATAGCCCGCTTGGGTAGCGGTCTTGTATAAGGCATCCCGCTGATCCAGGCTATACCCGAGCTGGAATTTACGGACGATATCTTCCCGCAGTCCTCGCTCGGCAAAGTAGCGCATACCTACGCTTCTTCCTTCTACATGCTCATGTAATAAGGTAGAGAAGTATTGTCCCGCCCAACTATTGACGATAAGCATACTTTCCCGGTCGCTACGGATTTGTTTCTCTTTTTCGGTAAGTTCCCGCTCCTGTATCTCTATATTGTATTTTTTCGCCAGAAAGCGTAACGCTTCGAAATAGCTGAGTTGCTCGTGCTTCATGATGAAGTGAACGGCGGTTCCTCCTTCTCCGCAAGCGAAACACTTACAGATATTCTTTGAGGGGGATACGTAAAAAGACGGTGATTTGTCCGAATGGAACGGACATAATCCTACATAGTTGATCCCTCGTTTCCGAAGAGTCACGAATTCAGAAACAACATCCACGATGTTCGCCGCATCCAATATCCGGTCTATGGTAGGTTGATCAATCATTTTAATTTACTTCTTTTTTTAGCGAACACAAATGTAGTGATACTTGAACGAAGATTGTACATCTGTCTTCGATTTTATAGATTAATGACAATAGAAATGGCATCTTTACCATTGCCTTTGTTGGTGATCCTTAAAAAATACAATAAGTCCAATATATTGAGGTTTTGATTTACTTGTCTGATAATTAGGCGTTAATAGAATAGATCCGATAAGGGAGCCAATTTATATGGATGGTATTTCGTATTTCTATTAATAGTAATCGCCGTTTCTATAGATGGTAAAGCGGACTACTATGTGGCCCGTTTTCAAAAAATGTACAATAAACAGTGTGATTCCCCGCGGATAAATAACTCAAGTTGCCCCAAAGCAAAATGACCGAATAAGGACTGTAAATCTCAGTTTATTCTATATTGAGTGCTCAATAGCTTGGACATTTCATTTTATTTATCTAATTTCGCTCTCGTAATAGTACTATTGATCGTTCTGTGAATCAGTTTTTTAACTACTGATAATTTACGAAGATATAAAAAAGAAGACGATGAAGTGGAAGAAAATACTAGTGGTTGTTGTGTCTGTGTTGGTCGGGGTCTTTTTCATACTGCCCTTGATCGGGGTTGGCATACTGAAATGGGCGGTCTTGCCTCCGGAAAAGCTGACACCGCTGGTCGTAGAGAAAACAAACGAGTTCTTAGAGGCTCATCTGGAATGCGAGCGGGTGGAGCTGACTTATTTCGAGACGTATCCTTATCTGGGAGTGAAATTGACGAATGGGCGTTTGATCTCACATCAGGCTGAGGATTCTATAGCTCATCAAGAGGATTTGACGATTCCTTCGGATTCTTTGCTGTCTTTCAAGAAAGCGATCGTCGTATTTAACCCTACGGATTATTTATTTAGCGGGAAAGTAACGATTCCTCGGGTTATGATGGATAGTATCCGTTTTTATGGTTATGTGAACGAAGCGGGAAGGGCGAATTGGGAGATTTATCAAAGTGAGATGGATTCGGAGGACGAATCATCGTCGTCTCCTTTGCCTAAAATAGATTTACAGCAAGTGCATATTACGAATGGGCACTTTGTGTATGATGACCGCCAGCAGGATTTATATACGGCGATCGATGGTTTCTTCTTGCATGTGGATGGCCTTTTGACCCAACGAGGAAATAAGTTGGATGTGGAGACCGGCTCCTCTTCGATCGTATTCCGTAGCCCGTCGTATTCGTTGGCGAATAAGCTGGCGTTACGATTCAAGGGACGGTTGTTGCTGGCTGACGGACTTCGCCGGATTGCGTTGAGAGACGCTGAGTTGCTGGTGAATAACCTGCCTTTTACGGCAGATGGCTTTATGGTGCTGGCTACCGAGGATAGTCTGTCGCGGATCGATATGACTTTCGGGCTGAAGGTATCCGATATGAATGATCTCTTACATTTTATTCCGGATGAATATTTCAAGGATCGGGATAAGACACTTGCCGAAGGACGTGTCGTTTTGGAAGGAGATATCCGTGGAGAATTGGGGGATAGTATCGTTCCGACCGTGAACTTATGCTGCAAGATAGAGGATGGCTCTTATCATATAAAAGGTATCGAACAGGGGGTCGATACGCTGCGCATGGACGTGGATTTGCATTTGGATGGCGCTTATCCGGATTCCTCTTATGTCTCTTTGGAGGAACTGACATTGATCGGATTGAATACCTCGTTGAACATGAGTGGTGAGATTCGGGATATCTGGAGGAACCCCGATGTTCGGGCGGAGATGAAAGGGCAGGTCGATTTTACCCGTTTGGCTAAAGAGTTCTTAAATCCCGATACACTGTTGCTGGAAGGTACCGTGATGGCTGATTTATCTACGGCGTTCAGGGTGGATGATGTCGTGAATAGCCGCTTCGGTAAGGTCAAATCATCCGGTAATTTGACGGTAGATCGTTTCAAGGCGTTTAGTAAGCCGTTGGGTGTAGATATGTATGTCTCTGGGGCGAACCTATTCGTAGGCTCTACCGAAAACGAAAGTAAATATCTGAATGCGAAAAGATTGTTGAACGCGAATCTATCGATCGATTCCTTGAATATAAAGTATAAGGATGAGATCAGTACAAATATCGGTGGATTGAAGATGGTAGCTAACACAACGCCGGTTATTGATACAACAGCGGTTATCCCTATGACCGCGGGATTGGAATTTGATCATTTACGTACCAAGTTGCCGGATTCTACGTGGATGGTGGCCGGCAAGACCGTATTGAAAGGAGGCATCAAGGCTTCCGCTACGGATAAGCGTATTCCTACGGCGGGCGCTACGATCTCGGTGGATACCTTAAAATATATTTTTATCCCTTTACGGACGGGAATGGTTCTGGTGGAAAGCCAGTTTTCCTTGGAGGCATTACCTTATCGGCAAGCGATCCGCCAACAGCGTGAACGTCGTATCGCCGCCGGTGATACGTTGCGCAGGCGTACGCCGATAACCCGGAGAACGAGTGGACAACGGGCGCAAGCGGATTCGGTGGTTTCATCAAGTAGCATCTTGCGCCAATGGGAGGCTCGGGGACAAGTGAAGTTTAAGCAATTGAGAGGTTTTAGCCGCTTATTCCCTATTCCTATGTATGTTGATGGGACAAGCGTGAAATTCAATACGAACAATATGACGCTGAGTGATGCCCACCTGCATTTAGGAAAGAGCAATCTTACTTTGAGCGGAGAGATTAGCGACATCCGGCGAGCCATGTTGCGGGGTGAGAAGCTGAAAGCGAATTTTGAGTTGGAATCCGACTTGATCGATTGTAACCAGTTGATGCTAGCTATAGGTAAAGGTTTGCAGTTTTCCGATCAATTGGAGGCCAATTCGGTTAGGGCTTTCTCGGAAGACAATATCTCCGTATTGGGGACTGATCAGTTATTAGCGAATTCCGTGGATAGTGCCGCTGTGGATTCAGCCTCTCAACTCTTTGTCGTTCCGAAATTCTTGGATCTGACACTTCACACAAAGGCCAAGAGGATTGATTTCAAGGATCTGAAATTGGAGAATGTGAAAGGTGAGGTGGTAGTTCGGGATCAAAGTATCAATCTGAGTGATTTATGTATGAGCTCTAATATCGGTTCCGGAGATTTGACGATGGTTTATACGGCTAAAACGGCTAAAGAGGCGACCATGGGATTTGAGCTGTCCTTAGATGATATTTTAGTGGAACGGTTAATCGGCTTATTCCCGGATATCGATACATTGGTACCTATGCTTCGTTCGTTCGAAGGCATGGTAGATTGCCAGATGACGGCGACTTGCAAGGCGGATTCTACGATGTCGGTGTTGCTCCCGTCCGTAAATGCCTCTTGTTACCTGAGCGGAAAGAATATGGTGTTGCTGGATGGTGAGACCTTTGCCGAGATATCGAAGACGCTGATGTTCAAGAATAAGGAGCGTAATATGATTGATAGCATAGCGGTGGATTTAGCGATCCATGATAACAAGATCGAGGTGTTCCCGTTCTTAGTGGATATGGATCGGTATAAAGTAGCCGTAGGAGGGACGCATAATTTGGATATGACGTTCGATTACCACCTCTCGGTATTGAAATCACCGGTGCCGTTTAAGTTGGGTATCGATATAAAAGGGAATCTGGATGATTTCAAGTTCAAGATCGTGAAATGTAAATATAAAGACTTCTTGAAGCCTGCCAAGCAAGCGGAACTGGATAGTACCCGCAGGAATGTGAGGGAGGAGATACGCGAGACGATCCGGAAACAAATAAGAGAGGCCGCTCCCGAATTGGGAAACAGCCTCTCTGAGATTCATCCTCATACACATATTCACGTTGAGGAATCAACGTGATCCATACATTTGCTCGTAATATTTCAAGTAATCTCCACCGGTGATATCTTCTACCCATTTCTGGTTATCAAGATACCAACGGATGGTCTTTACGATACCGACCTCGAAGCAAGTCTCCGGTGTCCAGCCTAATTCGTTGGTGATCTTCGTCGGGTCGATGGCGTATCGTTGGTCATGTCCCAGACGGTCTTTTACGAATGTAATCAAGCTGTCGTTGATCCAGTCGATAGCGATTTGTCCATCGGCATCGATCTCTTTTTTCTTTAATGCTTGGCGATATTCCGGTTGTTCGGTCATCAATTGATGGATCGTCTGGATCGTTAGTTTTACGATTTCGATGTTCTGCTTCTCGTTATGACCGCCTACGTTGTAAACCTCTCCCACACGCCCGTGATGGATGACGGCATCGATCGCCTTACAATGATCCTCTACATATAACCAGTCTCGTACGTTTGTGCCGTCGCCATATACAGGCAAGGATTTACCTTCCAATATATTCTTTATGATTAAGGGAATCAATTTTTCCGGGAAATGGTAAGGCCCGTAGTTGTTGGAACAACGGGTAATAGATACCGGCATCTTATACGTCTCGTGATAAGCCTTTACGAATAAGTCCGCACTTGTCTTAGAGGCGCTGTACGGGCTGCGGGGATCTAATGGCGTGGTCTCGTGGAAATAACCTTCGGCACCTAGGCTTCCATAGACCTCGTCGGTAGAGACTTGATGGAAACGTACGCCTTCACGCCATACCGGATAACCTGTCTCGGCTTTACCGGTAACCCATGCTTTTCGTGCGGCGTCCAATAGGTTCTGTGTACCGAGGATGTTGGTTTGCAGGAATAGCTGGGGATTTTCGATACTTCGGTCTACATGACTTTCTGCGGCGAAGTTCACTACATAGTCGAAATTATATTTCTCGAATAGCTGGTCGGCCAAGGCACGGTCGCAAATATCGCCTTTCACGAACTCGCAACGTACTCCATCGATATCCTCGGCGATGGTGCCTAAATTACCTGCGTAAGTCAGCAAGTCTAAGACAACGATCTTGATATCGTCATATTTCGCCAGCATATGTTTGATGAAATTGGCGCCGATAAAACCGGCGGCACCGGTAACTAGGTAAGTTTTCATATCTGTACAGTGTTTAGTATTTGAAATTAAGCTCAGCGTCTTTCAGCAATGGAGCCTTGGTGTCTTTCTCGGATAGGTTGATCGATTCCATATCCGTGATGTTCCAATCTACATGGACCGCAGGATCGTCATAGCGGATTCCGCATTCATGCGTCGGAGTATATGGATTATCCACCTTATAGGTAAAGATTGCCTCGTCGCTTAATACATGGAATCCGTGGGCGAATCCCTGTGGAATAAATAACTGGCGTTTATTCTCGTCCGATAACTCTACAGCCACGTATTCTCCGAATGTGGGCGAGTCTTCACGTACGTCTACGGCTACGTCCAATACCCGTCCTTTGATCACCCGGACTAATTTAGATTGAGAATAGGGTGCTAGCTGATAGTGTAATCCTCGTAATACGCCTTTAGAGGAGCAAGATTCGTTGTCTTGTACGAACTGGATTTTTCCGATATGTTCCTCGAATTCCGCTTGCTTAAAAGCCTCCATAAAGTATCCGCGCGCATCTTTCAATACTTTTGGCTCAATGATCCATACGCCCGGTATTATAGTTTCTGTATAAGTCATTTTTTCGTTATTTATCTGTTTGATAGGCAAAGGTAAGTTCATTTTCTCTACTTCTGTAATATTCGGAGGGAAAAATAAAAAAGAAAGGAAAAGTTTGGAAGTTCCAATATTATTGTCTTTCTTTGCACTCGCAAAACGGGAATAGTCGTTTTGTGTTGAGAATATGGTTCCTTGGATGAGTGGCTTAGTCAACGGTCTGCAAAACCGTCTACGGCGGTTCGAATCCGCCAGGAACCTCTTGAGATTTGAGAATTCAGAATTAAGGGTTGAAAATTAGGGGTCGTTCTTATTTTCAATTGATTCGGTTCCTTGGATGAGTGGCTTAGTCAACGGTCTGCAAAACCGTCTACGGCGGTTCGAATCCGCCAGGAACCTCCAAAAGCAAGAAAGGATTAGGAAGAAATTTCTAATCCTTTTGTTTTTTTAAGCAACTTACGCTCTCTGTGGCGGAAGGATTGGAAGAGGAAATGGGGGACATGCGGAAGGTGACGACATCAAGGATATTTATACCCATCTGCATGATGAAGATATTGTGAAGGAAGTGCGGGACAAGTGGATTGTGTAGATGGGCGCATTTTTCACACTTTACGCCTTCATCTTTTCGATAACGGCTTCTGTCGTTACAATCCTGTTTTCTTCTTTCCTTTCTGATTGGAATTTTCGTTTATATTGTTAGAGCTAAATTTTATTTCTTATCTTTATAGCTGCAAATGTAGAAAGGATATGTTTAAAGCTAAACTATTCGTTTAGTATTTGACTTTTAAATACAATCTTATGGTTCAGTTTAATTCTTGGATTTCAAATAGTATAGATGATTATAATAGTAGTATGTGTTATGAAAATCAAAGCTATTTGCTTGCGTCTTATAAAGCAGGTAAACCCTTATAGTTATGGAACAGATATTTAATAAAGAACAGCAGGAGAAAGCGCAATTCATTTTGAATCATCCTTTAGCTAAGCTATCGGATTTGCGCTCAAATGAAATAAAAGAGTTGGCGGTAGTGTGGTGTTACTATTCAGGTAAGATTGAGGGTAATACCTATACTTACGTGGAAACAGAAGCATTGCTCAAAGATGGTATTACTTCCGAAAAGAAGTATGAAGATGCCAAGATGCTGAAAAACCTATATAATACTTTCATTTCAGAGGTGGAGTATATCAATAAAGGAAAGAATCAAGAAGTGATAGATGAGCGTACTTTGTTCAGAGTACATCAATCTATATCTACGGGCTTGGTTTCCGATGAGGAATCAGGCTATTTAAGGACAAGAGCCGTCCGTATCAGTGGCACAGAATATATTCCCCCAAAGGACTTGCACGATATTCGGGCTAAGTTGAATGAAATACTTTATCAGCAGGAGCAATATACCAATCCATTGGAACGGGCTGTTTATCTCCATTGCAACATAGCTAAGCTACAACCATTTATTGATGGCAACAAACGTACTTCCCGAATGGTGGAAAGCATCGCTTTGATGAATGCCGACATTATCCCTGTCTATTCCTCCAAAGATGCCGATATACTGAACTACAGGAAAGGGCTGATTGCCTTTTATGAAACGGGCAATTATACTCCTTATGCTGATTACTGCCTGAACAAGCAAGTGGAACGAATTAAAGAGATAGAGTAGCCATGAATGAAGATATTAAGGAATTACTGAATGAGGTAGATGTTCTCAAAGAGCAACTATCCTCTTTGCGGCCACTTCCCGAAGGAGCCTTGAAAAAGATTCAAGATGCTTTGGGCATTGAATATACCTATGAGAGTAACCGTATAGAAGGGAATACGCTTACCTTGCAGGAAACCGCCCTTGTTGTAAACGAAGGTGTTACCATTTCGGGAAAGTCGATGCGTGAACATTTGGAAGCTATCAATCATACCGAAGCTATCAATTATATTAAGGATATTGCCAAACAGGACATAGAGATAAGCGAGCGTACTATCAAAGAGATACACGCCCTTATTCTTCATGGAATAGATCGTGAGAATGCTGGAAGGTATCGTACCGTTCCTGTTATGATTTCAGGTAGTACGCATATGCCGCCGCAACCTTATCTGATAGAGAAGCAAATGGAAGATCTCATGCTCCGTTTTCGACAAATGGAAGAAGAAAAGGTGCATCCTGTACTCGTTGCAGCTTACTTGCATGATGAACTAGTGCGTATTCATCCATTCATTGACGGCAATGGTCGTACTTCCCGACTGTTGATGAACTTATACCTTCTTCGCAATGGCTACGTTATTATTACCCTGAAAGGTAGTAATGATGCAAAAGTCAGCTACTACAAAGCATTGGAAAAGTCACACACGGAACATCTGACGGAAGACTTTGAGCGGTTGGTTGTTGAAGCGGAGATAGCTGCCTTGCGGAAGTATTTGTCTATCATGTCTTAAAGAAAAAAATAGAAACTGAAATTATATAAATTACATCAAATGAAAATAACTGTCCTTGTTGATAATAATACCATCATTGATAATTACTATCAAGGTGAACCTGCCGTCTGTTATTACATTGAAGATAATGGCACAAATATTTTATTCGATGTTGGATATACGGATTTGTTTATTAAAAATGCTAAAGCATTAAACATCAATTTAGCGGATATTTCAACAATTGTTTTATCACACGGACACAACGACCATACAAGAGGTCTTAAATATCTAATTAATAATGGTTCACTTCATGATGCCAAACTTATTGCACATCCCGATGTGTTTTATCCAAGAATAGAAAATGGGATTGAGATAGGCTCGCCACTGTCAGAAAAGAAAGTGGCAAAAGTTATTGACTTAGACTTACGATCTACCCCTGTGCAGGTGAGTACAAATATTTTATTTTTGGGAGAAATACCTTCATCCTGTGAGTTTGAACGTAGAAAAGCATTTGGTTTAATAAGCAAAGGTGATGGAGAGCATGAGGATTATATCATGGATGACTCCGCCATTGTTTACAAGGGAAATAATGGACTGTTTATTATAACTGGATGTTCTCATAGTGGGATATGCAATATCATAGAATATGCAAAAACAGTGTGTAATGACAATAGGATTGCCGGAGTAATTGGCGGTTTCCATTTGTTTGACGTATCTGAAAGGCTGAAACATACTATCGAATATTTTATTGAGAATGATATAAAAGAGTTATATCCATGTCACTGCGTTTCATTTATGGCAAAAGCCGAAATTCATAAACACATACCAATACATGAAGTAGGTGTGGGATTAACGATAGAAATTGCCTAAGATATTTTGAGGGGAGTTGTTGCTTACTTACATTCTTTATCCATTGGCACATGAAGTATATCTTCTATGGCAGATGAAGTATATATCCATTGGCACTTGAAGTATATCTTCTCTAGCGGATGAAGTATATCTTCCGCGAAAGTCTTAATGCTATCCATACGAATATCATTCGTTTGCCATCGCGATAGATAGCCCAAGGCCCTTTCAACCCGTTACTTTTCATCGCTTATTTTATTCAATCTGTTATTTTGCCTTAAGCTCCGTGAATTTAGAAAGAATATTTATCCGGTGTGTTTTATGCTTCCCGAATTTATTACTACCTTTGCGCCACTCAATTAAATAATCATAATTGCATGCACGAGAAACTTATTATTCTTGATTTCGGCTCGCAAACAACCCAGCTTATCGGCCGTAGGGTCAGAGAGTTGAATATGTATTGTGAGATCGTTCCTTATAACAAATTCCCGCATGACGCTACCGACGTGAAAGGTGTGATCCTTTCCGGAAGTCCTTATTCCGTATACGACGAGAATGCCTTTAAGGCAGACTTGAGCGAGATACGGGGTAAATATCCTGTCTTAGGTATTTGTTATGGAGCGCAGTTTCTAGCTTATACATCCGGAGGAAATGTAGAACCGGCTAATTCACGTGAGTATGGACGTGCTAATTTGTCGTACATTGATGGAGAGGATGAATTGCTGAAAGGGATCCATGTGGGTTCGCAGATATGGATGTCTCATGGGGATACGATCACCGTATTGCCGGATAATTTTAAGGTGATTGCCAGCACGGACGACGTGAAGGCTGCCGCTTACCATGTGGAAGGCGAGAATACTTGGGGCGTTCAGTTTCATCCGGAAGTATTCCATTCGACAGACGGTACGAAGTTGCTGGATAACTTCTTGAATATTTGCGGATGCGCCAAGGATTGGACGCCGGCTTCCTTTATCGAGTCTACCGTAGCTGAGTTGAAGGAGCGATTGGGAGATGATAAAGTGATCTTGGCTCTTTCCGGCGGCGTGGATTCGTCCGTTACGGCCGTATTGCTGAATAAGGCGATCGGTAAGAACTTGACTTGTGTTTTCGTGGATCACGGTCTGCTGCGCAAGAATGAGTTCGAGAACGTAATGAGGGATTATGAGCATTTAGGATTGAACGTGATCGGCGTAAACGCGAAAGATAAATTCTATAAAGAGTTGGCGGGCGTTACGGAACCAGAGAAGAAACGTAAGATCATTGGCAAGGGATTTATAGATGTCTTCGATGAGGAGGCACGTAAGTTGAAAGATATCAAGTGGCTGGGTCAAGGTACTATTTATCCGGACGTGATCGAGTCGCTTTCTATCACGGGTACGGTTATCAAGAGCCATCATAATGTAGGCGGTCTGCCTGCTACGATGAACTTGAAGCTCGTAGAGCCGCTTCGTCTCCTTTTCAAGGATGAGGTTCGCCGTGTCGGTATGGAGCTGGGCATGCAACCGCATTTGATCAAGCGCCATCCGTTCCCGGGACCGGGATTGGGTATCCGTATCTTGGGCGATATCACGCCGGAGAAGGTACGTATCCTGCAAGACGCTGACGATATCTATATGACGTTGATGCGTGTGTGGGGCCTTTACGATAAGATTTGGCAAGCCGGGGCGATCTTGCTTCCGATCCAATCCGTAGGCGTGATGGGCGATGAGCGTACCTATGAGAATACGGTGGCTTTACGTGCGGTGACTTCTACAGACGCTATGACCGCCGATTGGGCGCAGCTTCCGTACGAGTTCCTCGCCAAGGTGTCCAACGAGATCATCAACAAGGTGAAAGGCGTGAATAGGGTCGTGTACGACATCAGCTCGAAGCCGCCAGCAACTATCGAGTGGGAGTGAGATTTGCTTAGGTATAACAAAGTGTAAAATCAATAAAATTAAAAAGTCATATGAAGCAAGATATGATTGTTATCTTGGATTTAGGTAGTCATGAGAATACGGTGTTGGCTCGTGCTATTCGTGCGCTAGGCGTTTATAGCGAGATCTATCCGCATGACATTACGGTAGAGGAAATGAAAGCCTTGCCAAACGTGAAAGGTATCATTATCAATGGTGGTCCAAACAATGTTATCGACGGTGTAGCTATCGACGTGAATCCGGGTATTTACGAGATGGGCATCCCTGTAATGGCCGCAGGTCGTGATAAAGCGTTGTGCGAGGTTAAATTGCCGGAGTTTACGGATGATGTAGAGGCGATCAAGAGCGCTGTGAAGTCTTTCGTGTTCGATACTTGCAAGGCTGAGGCAAACTGGAATATGACGAATTTTGTCAATGACCAGATTGAGTTGGTGAAGCGTCAGGTAGGGGATAAGAAAGTTCTGCTGGCTTTGTCCGGCGGCGTAGATAGCTCTGTAGTGGCCGCTTTGCTTTTGAAAGCGATCGGCGATAAATTGGTTTGTGTACATGTGAACCATGGCTTGATGCGTAAGGGCGAATCCGAGGATGTCGTAGAGATCTTCAAGAATCAATTGAATGCCAACTTGGTGTATGTAGACGCTACCGATCGCTTCTTGAATAAGCTTGCCGACGTGGAAGATCCGGAGCAAAAACGTAAGATTATCGGTGGTGAGTTTATCCGTGTATTTGAGGAAGAAGCTCGTGCGTTAGATGGAATCGATTTCTTGGCTCAAGGAACGATCTATCCGGATATCGTGGAGAGCGGAACGAAGACGGCTAAGATGGTAAAATCCCATCATAACGTAGGCGGTCTGCCGGAAGATTTGCAATTTGAGTTGGTTGAGCCTTTGCGTCAATTATTCAAGGACGAGGTTCGTGCTTGTGGCGTAGAGTTAGGTTTGCCTTATGATATGGTGTATCGCCAGCCGTTCCCCGGACCGGGTTTGGGCGTACGTTGCTTGGGCGCTATCACTCGTGATAGACTGGAAGCGGTACGTGAGTCGGACGCGATCTTACGGGAGGAGTTCAAGAACGCCGGATTGGATAAAAAGGTATGGCAATACTTTACGGTAGTACCCGACTTTAAGTCGGTTGGCGTACGTGATAACGCCCGTTCTTTCGAATGGCCCGTGATTATCCGTGCCGTCAATACGGTAGATGCCATGACCGCTACGATCGAGACGATTGATTGGCCTATCTTGATGAAGATCACGGATCGTATCTTGAAAGAGGTGAAGAATGTAAACCGTGTATGCTACGATATGTCTCCGAAACCGAACGCAACGATAGAGTGGGAGTAAGTAAACTTACGTCAGACTGATATAAAAAGGCCCGGTGATTCATGAAAATCCCGGGCTTTTTATTTATCTAGGTGATCGGAAGAACTATTTTAGTTCACGGATCTTGATATTACGGAACCAGATAGGATAACCATGATCTTGCAGGCCTATATAACCTTCTTTGGAGATACCTTCGGTAAAGCCCGGGAAGCTCTTGAATTTGCTGTTGGCTACCATGTCATCCCACTCTTTGCTCCATAAAGTGTACTCAACTACTTTTTTGCCATTTTGAGTATGCGTTACTTTTCCGTCTTTTACACGGATTACGATCGTATTCCATTCACCGGTAGGATTAACTGTTTTCGGATCTGCGGGAAGCATGTCATATAGGGAACCTGCTAGGTGGTTCGCTAATTTGTTGTCGGTTGCGTCCACATTATCTAGTACCTGTACTTCCGGAGCCGCATAATAAATAGGTTTGCCGGGTACTTCGCGTACATAATAAAAGATACCGGAGTTTCCCATCTTGCTGGCTTTCCAGTCTACCGAAAGTTCGAAGTTTTTGAATTTCTTGTTCTGGTAAAGGACATCGCCATTAGCGCCTTGTCCCGGTTTCTTACCTTCGCCGGTGAACACTTTCATGGCATTGTCTTCTATAACCCAGTTCGCGGGCATAGCGGTACCGTTACATTGACGCCATCCTGAGAAGTCTTTTCCGTTGAATAATAATTCCCAGCCAGCTTTTTTCTCCTTCTTCGTCAATGTATTCGGAGTTTGAGCGAAACAGGGGATAGCCATCGCTATGGCCGAAAGAATTAAGAATGATTTGAACAACTTTTTCATGATACTTAAATTGTTATTAGATTAGATTTATTAATATCATTACAAATGTAGCAATTTGCTTAATAACCCTTATGAGGATTAATATCTTTTTTATGAAAATAGGATTATTCTATTGATTTAACACATGAATCGTATGGCAAGCGACTAACGCGGCCGTCTCCGTACGCAGCCGACTCTCTCCTAAAGAGATCGGCTCGAAGCCATTCTCTAGAGCCAGTTTGATTTCTTCCGGACTAAAATCGCCTTCCGGTCCGATGAGGATTAAGGCATTCTCTCCCGGCTGATAAATATGTTTCAACAGCGGTTTCTCGCCTTCCTCGCAATGGGCGATAAACTTACGACCGTCAAAGGGAGTGGCGACAAACTTCTTGAACTCTGCCATTCCTTCTAACGCCGGTAAGGTAGCTTTCTGGGATTGCTTCATGGCGCTGACCAATATCTTCTCCAATCGAGCCGGCTTGATCTCTTTACGCTCCGAGAAACGACAATTCAGGCAGGTGATCGCATTGATTCCTATCTCCGTCGCTTTTTCCACGAACCACTCCATCCGGTCCATGTTTTTAGTAGGAGCTACGGCTATATGGAGATTGAAGTTCCATAGATCGGGCTGTTTCCAACTCTCTAAGAGGGTCACCTCACAATGTTTGGGATGCGCCCGGCTAATGGCCGCTTTATAAAAAGAGCCTTGCCCATCTGTCAATAATATCTCATCGCCTTCACCTAAACGAAGTACCCGTATACAATGTCCTGCTTCTTCTTCCGGCAATTCAGGGTTGATAGCTATATCTGGTGTATAAAAAATCTGCATGACCATCTAATTTTCAATTTTCAATTCTTAATTCTCAATTACCCAAGGATCATACCAATTATAGTGGCCGATAGCACAGAGACCAAGGCTCCGCCGATCATGGCCAGTACGCCGATACGTGAGATTAACCCTCTTTTTTCCGGGGCTAATACGCCCAATCCACCTAATAAGATACCGATAGACGAGATATTAGCGAATCCGCAAAGGATATAAGTAGACATCAAGATCGATTTCTCATACATGAATAATCCGGCATCTTTCCATTGCTGCAGCTGGAAATAAGCGACAAATTCGTTCAATATGGTTTTCTGTCCCAATAAAGAACCTACTAACATGATATCTTGACTGGGAACCCCGATCAACCACATGAAAGGAGACATGATTACGCCCAGTATAAATTGGAAGGTCAAGCCCTGCGCCTTACCGTCCGTAATCTTTACGATCCAGTCGTTCAATCCTGTATATCGCCCTATCACGCCTTCCGTAATATAATTAGCTAGCGCTACAAGGGATATGAATACCAATAGCATGGCGGCGATATTCGTCATCAACTTTACGCCCGTAACCGTACCTGATGAGATGGCATCCAGAATATTCGAGCTCTCTTTTCCCTTGCCGGAGATGGCTGTATGATCCGAGGCTTCTTCCGTCTGCGGACAAAGCATCTTCGCTAAAACGATTGAGCCCGGTACCGCCATCACGGAAGCCGAGAGCAAGTGAGTGGCGAATAAAACCTTCGCTGTCGGGTCTGTCCCTCCCAGCATACCGATGTAAGTGCCCATTACCGAACCGGCGATCGTACCCATTCCGGATACCATGACGAGAAATATCTCCGAACGATTCATCGTCGGCAGGTAATTCTTGATCAACACCGGAGATTCGGTCATTCCCATAAAGATATTACCGGCGGCCACTAATCCCTCCGATCCGGATATATTCATGAATTTACGTAATATCCACGCGAAGGCTCCGACTACTTTTTGGATAATCCCCCAATGGTAAAACATGGAAACCAAGGCGGAGAAGAAAATAACGATCGGTAGCGAATGAAGCAAGAAACTGAATCCTGCCGCTTTAGAGGCATACGGGCCTAATAAGAAAGTAAGACCGGCATCCGTGAAGTCCATCAACTTGACAAATATCTTACCGCATCCTTCCAATAGGCTTCCGACGAACGGCACATATAAAACCGCCAAGGCGAATACGATCTGCATGAACAAACCTCCACCTACTAATTTCCAATCGATCCGTTTACGGTCATAACTCATCGCATAGGCGATACCTAAAATCGTAATGATCCCAAGCAGACCTCTTAAAAGTGAGATCAGCCCGAATCCTCCTTGTTCTCCAATCATTTGTTTGTGTCCTCCTCTTCTCGACGGCGTAACTCGTCTTTATACATTTTCGCGTATTCGTAATTCTCGTCTGCTATAGCGTCTTCCAGCCGTTCGCCTATTTCTTCGATATCCAATAGGCTTAACCATTTCTTTAACCGGGCCTCGTCCTTAATCTCCTCCGGTTCTAATTCTAATAGATCGTCGTCATCCTCCGGTTCGTCAGCGGGAATGGGCTGGGTGTCTTCCAGTACGACACCGCATTCCTTTACAATCTCCTCGGAAGTAAAGATGTCGCAATTTACCCGGAGCGCTATGGCTATCGCATCGGAAGTGCGAGAATCCAGCTTTATCGAGCGCTCACCGTCGCTAAACTCTAATTCAGAGTAAAATACGCCATCCTTGAATTTATATATATAGACTTCTTTTAGTATGACGTTGAACGCTTGCGCGAAACTGGCGAATAAGTCGTGTGTTAATGGACGAGGAGGTGCGATATGCTCCAAAGCGATCGCTATAGACTGTGCTTCAGCGGTCCCGACGATAATTGGGATTCGCCGCGGGCCATTTTCCTCTGCCAAAATTAACGCATAAGCCCCGGACTGAATTTGGCTGTTCGCTAATCCTTGGACCCTTAATTTTATTCTTGTACTCACAGAACTGAAATTTAAAATTGTATAGTAAAGCAAAAGTAATATTATTTTCGGGATTATCGCGAATAAATACGATTAATCACTTTCAGTGTGTTTGGGGTTAAGCGGAAGGATAATGGCAAAACGACTTCCTTTTCCTACTTCGGACTCTACAGCGATATATCCATCGAAACGTTCGGCTATCACTTTGCAAATGGATAGTCCTAAGCCGGTGCCTTTGGCAAATTCATCCAATTTCGTGAAACGGTTGAATACGGCTTCTTGCTTTTCCTTCGGGATACCAATGCCGGTATCTTCTACGAAAATATGTACATGCCGCTCTTTCTCTCGGTATTCATAACCAATCAATATATATCCTTCTTGCGTGAATTTGATAGCGTTGCTGATGAAGTTGGTAATCACTTGCGTCAACCGAAGCTTATCCGTGAGAATGGATATGTTTTTTCCCGGTATTTGCATACGCAGCTCCACGTTCTCCGGCATTAAAACTTGGAAAGTCTGATAAATCGTGCTTATTAATTCATTTAGGGAGTATTGCTCGAAAGAGAATGACATACGACCCGATTCGATACGGGAAAGATCTAAGATGTCATTGATAAGATTCAATAGTAGGTCACTGTTTCTATTGATTAACTCGGTAAAGTTTTCCCGTTCTTCCTTACTGAGCTCGATGTCCGTGTTCATCAGATTTGAGAAACCAACAATCGCGTTCAATGGTGTCCGTATCTCATGGCTCATATTCGCTAAAAATGCCGATTTCATTTGGTCGGACTCTTTGGCTTTCTCCAAGGCGACTTCCAGTTCCTCGTTCTGCTTTACCAACTTGGCTTGCGCTAATTCCTTATATTTCTGTTCTCTGGAATATAACTTCCATAATCCCGTGGTGAGGATAGTTATTACGATGAACATTATACAAAAGAAAGCAATCAACGGTTTCTTGTATAGCTCATAAAAAGGGACATTGATTAAACGGACATAAGCGGGGATCTTATCGATCGATAATCCCCAAGCTTTTATAGCATGCCATACGAGAATGTATTCTTTGCTACTTTCTTTGATGGGAATTTC
Organism: Parabacteroides sp.; assembly: GCA_028689545.1. Lineage (GTDB taxonomy): Bacteria > Bacteroidota > Bacteroidia > Bacteroidales > Tannerellaceae > Parabacteroides. The sequence goes on along the minus strand of JAQVCX010000015.1, from coordinate 14,715 downwards.
TGCGACAGGAGTTCCTTTCAACACTAACGAGGCCATTTCCGCCAATTCTCGTGCTTGTGTTTCTACGGATGTTAAATATCCACCGATATAGCGGTTTTGTTTTTTCTCCGGATTATATTGAATTGGCTCGTAATGAGCGGAGAAACTGGGGTAATTGACCAGTTGGTAGGCTGCTTCGGATGTGTGATCGTATTTGAGATCTAAATAAGTGGTTTTCTTCATAATGCCGGATAGATTATATAGCAAAGAAGATCCTGGCAAAGTTCGGAATGGTGTGACACTTATTTTTGCTATACAGTTCTTTCTCGGTGGTGTCCGTGCTAGAGTTCCATTTTGGGTAAGGTCAAAAAGTCTCTCTACAAATAGGCTATCTTCTGTTCCTATTTTATCTAGTTGCAGAGCTTTAATTTTAAGACGAACTATCTCTATTTCTGGGTGTCCTTGTATTTGTTTCCAAAATTCATCAAACGAATTTTCACCTAAGACTGTCCGGTCACAAGAAATCTCGATTTGTAATGCTCCGAACAATTTGTGTATAAATTCTATATTTTTGACGAAGTCTTGCTTGTCGTGTATTCCGGTAACATTGGGGAATTTCTTTATAAGAGACCAGTTCGGGTAATTTACGCCGGCGAAAACAATAGGTGCTTCTTTCAGATACGGATGCCCACAAGCTAATAAAGAGTAGCAAGCTTGGTCATCGTTCACTAATATGATATCGGGTTTAACCTTTTGGATCGAATCGATGTGATTATACATTCGGGTTATTTCTCTACTTCCATTATATTGTTCGCAATCCAGGTAGAATGTATGAATCTCCGGATCGATTTTCTGTTTATTAAATGTTTGCGCCAATACCTCGTTGAAAATCGGGTAGGTATCTTTCTTTGACTCAAAAGAATGGATAAGCACTACTTTTTTCTCTTCTTTCTTTTTGCAACCTAAGGTTAACAAAGAAAGAAGAAATATGGATATTGCAAGAACTATGTGTTTATCTGTGTATGTCATTATTCTTATAATAGATAGATCTCTCGCAAAGGTAGAGTTTTTTTTGATTATCAAACCAAAAAAGTGTTATCCGTTACGAATGAGCCCTGAATTAGTGGATCGTTTGTGATAAATAGTTTTCGATCTGTGGAAAAGTAGCGTCTTTCAACAAGACCTTCTTTTCTTTGTCTAATATATATAATGTAGGTATCGCTTTTAAATCGTAGATCTCGTCGTTTTTAAGCGAGACACTTTTGTCGTATGAGTTGATCCACTCTTTAGGCATGGCGGAGACGTGTTCTTTCCACGCGTCCAGGTCCTCGTCCGGATAAATGGCTAAGATCTTTAGTTTGTCGCTTTTCACGAACTCATCGATCAAGAAGGACGATTCTATTTGGCTGGTTATTTCTTGGCAAGCATGGCAGTCCGGATTATAGAAAAACAGTAATAGGTAATCCGCTTTTATCGTGTATAATTTCCCGGTTTGTCCGTTCGCTAATGTGTACGTGAAATCGGTAGCGGGGGTCCCGATCCTGTTTTTTAAGGCAAGCTCTAATAAATGGGCGGGACGTATCTTTTCCACATCGCTCAGCGACGGGGATTCGGCAAGATGTTCCAATACTGCTATATACATTTCCTCATTCCTTAGTGGTGAGTCCGGGTTGTATAGGTATTTCTCCATCATCTCGGAGAAGTACCGAAACAGGGTGCTATCTTGCTCCGCTTGTCTCATCAGCGCTTTTACGGAAGAAGACATAGCGGCGGGCGAGACATGATTCGTCAAATCTAGATAGTTGGATAATGCCTGCTCGGTCACTTGAGGTGCGTGGATATAGGTCGTATCCTTGAAGTCGAATTTATCCCAATAATGCTTCACTAGATATTCGGCCCTTTCCTCCGGGTCCGTGATTAGGGCGGGGATCGAGACCATTTCAAAGGTGGGTGGCGCTATATGGGATTCTTCCGCCTTTTGACTCTGTTGGCCACTGCATGCGTTGACGGCCAACGTAAACAATAAGACATATAGATATTTCATGTTCATTCATATATTTGTGTTTCAATTCACAAATATATGGTATTATTTTTATCTTTGTGGCATTAAATTAAATTAGAAGAACAAATGATGATTGAACAGATTTTGATGAGGTACAACAGGCCTCTATTTATCCTGCTTTTTGTTTTGTGCCTAATGCCTTTTATATCTCCGGCCGTAGCCCTGTTTCTGGGACTGGCGTTCGCGATGACAGCCGGGCAACCTTTCCCGAAGTTCAGTAAGAAGACCTCAAAGTATTTATTGCAATTTTCCGTGGTCGGACTAGGTTTCGGCATGAACCTGCATGAGTCTTTACAAACCGGTAAGGATGGCATGCTTTTCACGGTTGTGTCTGTGGTGAGCGTGCTGGCTTTGGGTATGTATTTGGGAAAGCGATTGATGATAGACCGGAAGACCGCTTATCTGATATCGGCCGGTACCGCTATTTGCGGAGGTAGCGCGATCGCCGCTGTCGCTCCTGTCGTGAAAGCGAATGATAACGAGATGTCGATGTCATTGGGTACGATCTTTATCTTGAACGCGATCGCCCTGTTCGTTTTCCCGCCGATCGGACATTTGCTGGGAATGACGCAAGAGCAGTTCGGGATGTGGGCGGCTATAGCGATCCATGATACGAGTTCCGTAGTGGGCGCGGGCGCGGCCTATGGCGAGAAAGCCTTGGAGATCGCTACCATGGTGAAACTGACCCGGGCTTTATGGATTATTCCGGTCACGATCGCTACGATGTTTATCTTCAAGCAGAAAGGCGCTAAAATCAGTATCCCTTGGTTTATTTTCTTCTTTATATTGGCGATGGTGGCGAATACGTTTCTGTCGATACCGGAAGTGGTAAGTAGCTCGTTGGTTTGGGCGGCGAAGAAAGGGCTGACGGTCACCTTATTCTTGATCGGTGCCGGGTTATCTCGGCAGGTTATCAAGCAAGTGGGTGTACGTCCGATGGTACAGGGTGTTGTGTTATGGATTTTTATTGGTCTGGTGAGCCTTGCTGTTATAATGATAATGTAATAGTTTTTTACTACCTTCGCGATTTCTATCAACTAATAAAAGGATGGCTTCAAAGATTACAAAAGGCGTTATTATTTCATTTTGGGTTTTGTATGTGGCTATATTGGGGGCCGTTGCGATGGTGTTCATGTCTATAGCGAATGGTTCGATCGGTTATATGCCTCCGGTAGAGCAATTGGAGAACCCGATAGATAAATATGCTTCTCAGGTTATCACCTCTGACGGAAAGGCACTGGGTGCTTACGCGCATAGCAAGGACAATCGTATTTATGTGAATTACGACGATCTTTCGCCAGATTTGGTGAAAGCCTTGATCGCTACCGAGGATATCCGCTTCTCCGAACATAGTGGTATCGACGCGCAGGGCTTGTTCCGTGCCATCGTGAAGCGGGGCATCTTGATGCAAAAAAGCGGTGGCGGCGGTAGTACCATTACCCAGCAATTGGCGAAGCAATTATTCTCGCCGAGTGCCGATAATATGATGGAACGTCTTTTCCAGAAACCGATCGAGTGGGTGATCGCCGTCCAGCTGGAACGTTATTATACGAAGGAAGAGATCATAAATATGTATCTGAATAAGTTCGACTTCTTGTACAATGCCGTGGGAATCCAATCCGCCTCTCGTGTGTATTTCGGGAAGACACCTAAAACCTTGAGGATCGAGGAAGCCGCCACGTTGGTGGGCATGTGCAAGAACCCTTCTTATTTCAATCCGGTTCGGCATAATGAGCGCACGGTGGGTCGGCGTAACACGGTGTTGGAGCAGATGGAAAAGGCCGGGTACATAACGAAGGCGGAATGCGATTCGCTGAAGGCTTTACCCTTGGTCGTACATTTTACCCGTATGGATCATAAAGACGGTCTGGCTCCTTACTTCCGCGAATATCTCCGTCTGACAATGACCGCCAAGAAACCGGAGCGCAAGGACTACGCCTCTTGGCAATCCCAGAAATTCAGCGAGGACTCCTTATCTTGGGCTACGAATCCGTTATATGGATGGTGTAACAAAAACAAAAAGGCCGACGGAGAATACTATAATCTTTATACGGATGGTCTGAAAATCTATACGAGCATTGATTCCCGTATGCAGAAATATGCGGAAGACGCTGTCCGCGAACATATGAGTAAAGACCTTCAGCCGGCTTTCTTCCGGGAGAAGAAGGGACGTAGTTATGCCCCGTTCTCCAAAGACGTAAGTATCGGTCAGGTGGACACGATGTTGATGCGCGCGATGCACCAGACGGATCGTTACCGGGCGATGAAAAAGAGCGGAATGAAAGAGGCGGATATGCGCAAGGAGTTTGAGAAGCCCGTCGATATGCGTGTGTTTAGCTGGGACGGCCCGATCGATACGATCATGTCTCCGCTGGATTCGATTCGTTATCATAAGAGTTTCTTGCGTACGGCGTTTATGTCGATGGATCCTCGTACCGGGCAGGTCAAGGCCTATGTGGGGGGTATTGACTATAATGACTTCCAATATGATATGGTGAATGGCGGTCGCCGCCAGATCGGTTCTACCATGAAACCGTTCCTTTATTCGTTGGCGATGATCGAGGGGATCAGCCCTTGCGATAAGATGTTGCACGTACAGCAGCAATTGATGGATGAGAACGGGCGGTTGTGGATCCCCCGGAATGCCAGCGCGAAGCGAATCGGCGAGATGGTTACGATTCAGTGGGGATTGCAGAACTCGGATAACTGGGTAACCGCTTATCTGATGAGCCAGCTCTCGCCTTATACGTTTGTTCGTTTGCTTCATTCTTTCGGCTTGAAGAATCATATCGATCCGGTTATCTCGGTTTGTCTGGGTACGCCGGATGTATCGGTGGGTGAGATGGTCGGGGCCTATACGGTATTTGCCAACAAGGGCATCCGGGTGGAACCTTTGTTCGTAACCCGCATAGAAGATGCCTATGGCAATACGATCGCTAACTTTACCCCGCAGATGAGCGAGGTGCTGACGGAAGATGCTTCCTATAAGATGCTACATATGCTGAAAAGCGTAATCGATGGGGGTACCGGAGGACGTGTACGTTTCCGTTATGGACTTAAGGTGGAGATGGGTGGTAAGACCGGAACGACCCAGAACAACTCCGACGGTTGGTTCATGGGATTTACGCCTAGCTTGGTTTCCGGCTGCTGGGTAGGAGGCGAGGACCGTTCGATCCATTTCGACCGTTTGGCGGAAGGACAGGGAGCGAGTATGGCGCTACCGATTTACGCGCTTTATCTGCAAAAGGTGTATCAAGACAAAACGTTAGGCTACTCGGAAAGCGAGAGCTTCGAGATCCCCGAGAAATACGCGAACCCCTGTAGCGAAGGAGGGGAGGAAGATAGCCCTACGACTCTACCAGATACGGGAGGTATCGATAAGATGTTTGAATGATAATAATCAGACGATTATAGTTTCTTAAAATTTCCATAGCAGGACACTGCGGTTTCCTATAGAGGACACTGTAGTGTCCTGCTGTGGGAACTGTAGTGTCCTCTATAGGAAACTGCCGTTTCATTTATAGGAAACCGGCGTGCCTTCCTATCGTGATCCGGGCTACCTCCGTAAGAAACCGGGCGCGCAGCCGATCCTTTTTACCGAATCCTTTGTTATACTAAGAATTAATGGTTAAATTTGTCACTGTTAATCTTAAGAAAGGAGGAGCTATATGGACCGTTGTAAAATGATCGCTCAGTTGGAAGACCCGTCTGAAGTTTTTGATTTTCTTGTAATCGGAGGAGGGGCTACCGGCATAGGTATCGCTCTGGACGCTTCGACAAGAGGATATAGAGTGGCCTTATTCGAACAATTGGATTTTACGAAAGGGACTTCCAGCCGTAGCACGAAGTTGGTTCATGGCGGTGTCCGTTATTTGGCGCAAGGAGACATATCCTTGGTGCTGGAAGCCTTGCGGGAGCGAGGCCTGCTACGCCAGAACGCCCCTCATCTGGTGAAAGATCAAACCTTCTTAATCCCCTGTTATCGTTGGTGGGAAGGCCCGTTCTATACGATCGGCTTGATCCTATATGATTTGATGGCCGGTAAATTGGGCCTGGGACGTTCCGTATGTATCGGTCCGAAACGGGCGCTCCGTACCATTCCGATGCTTCGCCCGAGAGGGATGACCGCCGGGGTGCTTTATCACGACGGCCAGTTCGATGATTCTCGCCTGGCGATAAACATGGTCCGCAGCGCTATCGACGCCGGGGCTTGTGTCGTGAATTACGCGAAAGTCATAGGGCTCCTGAAGGACGACGATCATAAAGTATCCGGTGTCACGGTTCGAGACGAGGAGACAGGCACGGTTTATCCGGTGAAATCCCGTTGCGTGATCAACGCTACCGGAGTCTTCGCCGATGAGATCTTGCAGATGGACGAGCCGGGTAAACGCCCGACCGTTCGCCCCAGCCAAGGAGTCCATCTGGTGTTGGACTCTTCCTTCCTGCAAAGCGATTGCGCCATTATGATTCCTAAGACATCGGACGGACGCGTGTTATTCGCCGTGCCTTGGCATGATAAAGTAGTGGTAGGCACAACGGATACCTTGATGGAATCGCCGGAAAAAGAGCCGGTAGCCCTAGAGAAAGAAATTCAATTTATACTCGATACGGCCGCGAATTATTTGACCCGGCCCCCCCAGCGAAGTGATGTCTTATCCGTGTTCGCCGGTCTTCGTCCGCTCGCCGCTCCCCGTAGCGAGGGTAAAAAGACCAAAGAGATATCCCGTAGCCATAAATTGATCCGGGAGAAATCCGGCCTGATCACCATTATCGGCGGTAAATGGACAACCTACCGTAAAATGGCCCAAGATACCTTAGACTTGGCGACGCGCTATATGCGTGTTCCTTCAAAGGAATGCATTACCGAGTCTTACCCCATCCATGGTAGCCGGAAGAATCCGGATTTCTCCGATCCATTATACGTATATGGTACGGATGCCGACGAAATCCGTAACTTAGTGGCCTCTTCCCCCGCCATGGCGGAGAGGTTGCATCCGGGCTATGCCTATACGGTAGGAGAGGTTACTTGGCTGGTCCGTAACGAGATGCCTCGCACGTTGGAGGATGTGTTGGCCCGTCGTTTGCGTATCTTATTCTTAGACGCGCGCGCGGCGATGGCGATGGCTCCTAAAGTAGCGGGGATCCTGGCCGCGGAATGGGGGAAGGACGAGGTATGGGCCTCTGCGCAGGTAAAGGCGTTTAATGAGGTTGCCTCGAATTATATACTGAATTGACGAATAGATAAACGATACTAATAGAGAAGGATATGAATATTCGAAATCAATATGTGTTGGCGATTGATCAAGGAACCACTAGCTCCCGAGCTATCCTGTTTAATCATCAAGGAACTATTATTACGTTGGCCCAGAAGCCATTCCAACAATATTTCCCGAAGCCGGGATGGGTAGAGCACGACCCGAATGAGATTTGGTACACCCAGTCGTCTGTCATCAAGGAGGCGATGGCGAAAGCGGATGTCACGGATAGCCATATCGCCTGCATCGGAATAGCGAACCAACGGGAGACTACCATTATCTGGGATCGGGAGACCGGCTTTCCGGTGTACAACGCCATCGTATGGCAGGATCGCCGTACGGCCGATTATTGCGAGGAACTTAAATCGCAAGGCTGGGCGGAACGTATCCAGCAAAAGACAGGATTGGTGATCGACGCTTATTTCTCCGCCACGAAGATCAAATGGATATTGGACAACGTGAAGGGTATCCGGGAGCGTGCGGAGCGGGGAGAGCTATGCTTCGGTACGGTAGATACTTGGCTGGTCTGGAAGCTGACCCGGGGCGCTCAGTTCATCACGGACGTGACGAACGCTTCCCGTACCATGCTTTTCAATATCCATACGTTGCGATGGGACCAAGAGCTATTGGATTTGTTTACGATACCCGCCTCGATGCTACCGCGGGTGAAAGGCTGTAGCGAGGTCTACTGCGAGACCTCTAGTCCTATCTTCAAGAAAGGCATTCCGGTATCCGGTATGGCCGGCGACCAACAGGCGGCTCTGTTCGGCCAGCTCTGCGTAGAGGATGGTATGCTCAAGACCACCTATGGGACCGGTTGCTTTATGATCCTGAATACCGGCAAGGAACCCGTTCTTTCCCAGAACAACCTGTTGACAACGATCGCATGGAAACTGGGAGACCAGACGACCTATGCCTTGGAAGGCAGTGTCTTTGTCGGGGGAGCCGTCGTTCAATGGTTGAGGGATGGGATCGGTTTGATACCGAATGCCTCGATTACGGAGCAAATGGCGAAATCCGTTAGCGATAATGGCGGCGTTTATTTTGTCCCGGCGCTTACGGGCTTGGGCGCACCGTATTGGGATCAATACGCGCGTGGGGCTATTATCGGGATTACCCGCGGAACTACGGCGGCCCACCTGACCCGTGCGGCTTTGGAGGGTATCTGTTACCAGGTATATGATGTGTTGATGGCCATGGAAAACGATATTCACGCCAAGCCGAAGGAAATCCGGGTAGATGGCGGCGCTATCGCTAATAACTTCTTGATGCAATTCCAGTCCGATATCTGCCGTTGTCCGGTCGTACGTCCGAATGTGTTGGAGACGACTGCCTTGGGGGCCGCTTATTTGGCGGGCTTGGCGATTGGTTATTGGAAGGATATCGATGAACTGAAAGAACAATGGTCGATGGACAAGGTGTTTACCCCGTGTATGCAGGAGGCGGAATCGATCCGTTTGCTGACCGATTGGCATAAGGCGGTAGGCCGTTCTCGGGATTGGGCGGAGTGAGAAAAGCTGAATGCCCATCGTTGCCTCCTTATAATGCCCATTATAAGCATCTTTGATTGCCCATTATAAAGTGCTTATAATAGGCATTGTAAGGAAGGGACGTTTGCTCTTTTGTTAATGTTTTGATAATTAAAATGATAAAGAATGAGTCCTTTTTTAGCTGAATTATTGGGAACGATGCTTCTCATCTTGATGGGAGGGGGAGTGGTAGCGAATGTCTGTTTGTCGAAAACGAAAGGTCATGGAGCGGGCTGGGTAGCGATAACGACCGCTTGGGCTTTAGGCGTATTTATCGGGGTGGTGGTAGCCGGCCCGTATAGCGGCGCGCATTTGAATCCGGCGGTATCGATCGGCTTGGCGATCGGAGGGACTTTCCCTTGGTGTGATGTGTGTACTTATATAGCCGCGCAAATGATCGGTGCCGCATTGGGCGCTCTATTGGTCTGGCTGGTTTATAAGGATCACTTCAACGCTACGGATGATCCGGACGCGGAATTAGGCGTATTCTGTACGAGTCCCGCCATCAAAGATTATCCGATTAATTTCGTAGGTGAGGTGATCGGTACGTTCGCCCTTATGTTTGTCGTGTTTTTCATAACGGACGGACAGCTTACGTACGACAGCAATAGCACCTTGCCGATCGGTCTAGGTTCGGTAGGTGCCATCCCGGTAGCGTTTACGGTTTGGGTGATCGGTCTTTCCTTAGGTGGAACTACCGGCTACGCGATTAACCCCGCCCGTGATTTGGCTCCCCGGTTTATGCACTTTATCTTGCCGATCAAGGGAAAAGGTAGTAGCCATTGGGAATATGCCTGGGTGCCTGTTTTAGGGCCGATAGCCGGGGCCGCCATCGCCGGTATGCTCTATTGTATATTGAAATAACAGACGCTTGTCCGGTCTTCGCTCGTTGAAGAGCGGCCCGGAGTTATCTCGAAATGATCTCTTGTATCAGCTGGATCACCTTCGGAATCGCCGCCTTCACCTCGGGGGTCAGTTCCATCCCGACCTCGTTGATGTTGAGGGCGGAGATGACGATCAGATGGGTTTCGGGGAGATCGTCGGTCAGGATCATGGCATCGATCATATCCTTTAGGCCGATCTCGTGAGCGCTCATGAGCGGGGGGAAGTCCGTGGCGTAACGAGGTTGGATCAGACGGACGGTGCCCGGAGGATTCGTATCCAGCGTGGCGTCGATCATGATGATACGGTCATATCCTTGCAACCAACTTAATAAATGAAGCCCTCCCGTGCCCCCGTCCATCAAATGGACGTGAGCCGGGAGCTTCTCGTTTTCTAATGCCTGGATGACGTGTATGCCTACGCCTTCGTCTTTCAGCAATAAATTGCCTACTCCAAGTATCAATGTCTTTTTCTCTTTATACATATCGATGATCTTTAGCTTTTCTTCGCGGCTTTCGTGATCGTCTCGGCGGTCTCGGTCACCTCTTCCTTGTCCGCTATCTCCTCCTCTATAAACTTCCAGCCGCCGATGATGGAGGAAGTCTCGCCACGTTGCTCTATATAGTCATGGTAAAATACCAGATACACATGGACGATGGCGAAAAGGATAAAGAACCACATCAGGAAATGATGAATCTGGCGGGCCATCAAGTCTCCACCCATCAAGGGAACCGTCCACGCGAACAACTGCGGGAAGAAAGACTGGCTCATCTTGGCGTATAGGCCGAACCCCGTGATGCTTTGCAACAAGAAGGCCCAGAATGTGCCGAAATAAATTAGGCTGGCCAAGGCGTTATGCCCGATACTGTCTACCGGTTTGTTCTTGATCATCAAGATATCTACCTTGATCACCTCGAATACCTCTTTCCATTGGGATCTCTTTAGCGGGATGAAGTTATTCCATCTGGCATAACGATTCCCCACGAATCCCCAATAAAGCCGGAATACGAAGTTGAAGAAGAACACGAACGCCGCTACGAAATGGATAAACCGGACCACGCCGAACCAATAACCCGCATACGCCTCCGACGCGGACATGATGGCGGGAGGATCGGCGATGATAAAGCCTGTCACGCAGAGTATGACGATACAGAGCGCATTCACCCAATGATAGATACGTACGGGCAATTCCCATACATACACTTCTCTTAAACGTTTCTTACGACTCTTCATGACTCTGTTGTTTTTTAGAATGTATCAACTTGGTGCACATATTTTCCTTCCTCGTCATACAGATGCACGGCGCAAGCCAGACAGGGATCGAAAGAGTGGATCGTCCGAAGAATCTCTAGGGGCTGCTTCGGGTCGTGTACCGGCGTGCCGATCAAAGCGGACTCGTAGGCGGACAATACGCCGTTCTCATCCCTCGGTGAGGCGTTCCAAGTAGTAGGCACTACCATCTGGTAGTTCTTTACCCGGTTCTTATCGATCACGATAAAGTGGGCTAGCGCTCCACGGGGAGCCTCGGCCAATCCTACGCCTTGCTCCAGATCGGGCCAGTTCTCTCGTTCCCATTCGGTGCTGTTCGCCATCCGGGAATCTCCGTTCTCTAGGTTCTTGATCAATTGGTCGAAAAACTCAAGGGCCCAATCCGCCACCATTCTACACTCCAATCCACGAGCGGCGGTACGTCCTAAGGTAGAGAATAAAGCGTCTGCCGGCAAGTCGAGCTGACGTAAGGTCTCGTCTACGATGCTCTTTTGCGGCTCTTTCCCTGCGGCGTAAGCTACGATCAAACGAGCTAGCGGACCCACTTCCATCGCTTCCTGTTTCCAGCGTGGTGTCTTGATCCAACTATATTTATCCTCTACGTCCAGCAACTTATAGGGGGGGCGAGGGCCGGTATATTCCAGCTGGGTCTCTCCCTCGTAGGGGTGTAAACCCGCTTTGTCTCCTTGCGTGTATTTATACCAGGAATGGTAAATGTACTCCTTGATCTCCTCCGGGGAGTTAACGTCTACGGGATGTACCTTGCTCAGGTCACGATCCAGAACGATTCCTCTGGGGATCTTATAACTTTCCAATTCCCCGAGATCGAACATCGGGTAGTCTCCGTAAGACAAATAATTGCGTACCCCTCCGCCTAGCTTGCTCCATTTATCTTTATATACGTTGGCGATCATCAATAAGTCTGGGATATACACTTGATTGATGAATGTCTTCGCCTCCTCTAGCTTTTGCCTTACCAGAGCGAGTCGCTCCGCGTTGATGGCGTTCGCCTCATTTAAGTCGATGCTGCAAGGCATACCGCCTACGATATAGTTGGGGTGCGGGTTCTTGCCCCCGAACACGGCGTGTACCTTGACGACCTCTTTCTGCCATTCCAAGGCATCCAGGTAATGGACGGTAGCGATCAGGTTCTGCTCCGGCGTAAGCTTATAGTCCGGATGTCCCCAATACCCATTGGCGAATATCCCGAGTTGCCCGCTGGCCACGAACTTCTTCAGCCGTTCTTGCGTGGTGGTGAAATACCCCTCGGTATTCTTGGCCCACGGAGAAAGTTGCTGGGCAAGTAAAGCGGCGGCTTTCGGATCGGCTTTTAAGGCGGACACCACATCTACCCAATCCAAGGCATGCAACTGATAGAAATGTACCGTATGGTCATGCATATACAATACGGCTTCCATGATATTACGAACCATGCTGGCGTTGGGAGGAATCACGATACCCCGTGCGTTCTCGACCGCTCGTACCGAGGCGAGCGAGTGGATAGAGGTACATACGCCGCAAACGCGGCCTACGAAAGCCCATACATCCCGGGGATCACGGTTTTTTACGATATTCTCGAGGCCCCGCACCATGGTGCCCGAGCTATAAGCGTTCTTAATCGTTCCACCTTCTATTTCAGCCTCTACCCGCAGGTGGCCTTCTATACGGGTAATAGGGTCTATGACAATTCTTTCAGACATGATAGCAGTATTTTATTAGATAGTAGATTTACTTTCCGGCTCATCGTTGTCGATAAGCTCTTTTTTACGGATGTTGGTGGCTACGGCATGTACGGCGATACCGGCGGCGGTAGCGGTTCCTAGAGCCAGACCGATCTCATCCGCCGTGGCCTCGATGCCGAGTCCGTGTATATCGGGCATACGTTTATAGAATGGGCTGTTGTCCCAGAAATTCTCCTCGCTGCAACCCAGGCAGGGGTGACCGCTCTGGATCGGGTAACTGGTGCCCTCGTTCCATTTGATGATACCGCACGAGTTATAGGTACTAGGGCCCTTGCATCCCACTTTATACAGGCAGTAGCCATGCTTGGCGTTCTCATCGTCGAAGCTCTCCACGAACAAACCGGCGTCGAAATTCGCACGACGGTAGCACGTGTCATGTACCCGGCGGGAGTAGAACATCTTCGGGCGGCCCAATCCATCCAATTGCGGCATACGCTCGAAGGTCAACATATAAATAATGACACCCGCCATCACGTCGGCTATCGGAGGACAGCCTTGTACATTTATAATAGGTTTACCTTTGATTACTTTATGGATGCCTTTAGCGCCGGTAGGATTCGGGTTCGCCGCTTGCACGCAACCGGCGGAAGCGCAGTTGCCCCAAGCGATGATCGCTTTAGCTCCGGCGGCGGCCTCTTCGGTGATCTGCAAGGCGCTCTTGCCGCCTACGCAACAATAAGCCTCGTCCTTCGTAGGTAGCGACCCCTCGATCATCAGCAGATAATTGCCGTAATACTTTTTCATGGTCTCTTCCTTGGCGGCCTCGGCCTGTTCGCCGGCGGCGGCCATCAGTGTCTCGGTATAGTCTAGGGAAATCTTGTCCAACAACAAGGTAGCCACGATCGGATGGGCGGCACGGATAAACGATTCGGTACAACAGGTACATTCCTGCAGGTGTAGCCAGATGATCGGAAGGCGGGGTTTTGTCTCCAAGGCATTTACTACCTGTGCCACTCCCGAAGCCTCCAATCCCATAAGGGCGGCCATGGTGGTACAGAACTTCAGGAAGTCCCGGCGGGAGATGCCTTTCTGACGGCACTCTTCGTAAACGGACGGTCTTTTATTTTCCATATCTCAGCAATTAAGTATTCTAACAAATACGGGGGAGTTGCTCTCCGCTTAGCATATCGATGATCCGGTAGTTACCGTATAATGTCTTCATCTTGACCCGCGCTTGCTCTCCGCTTTGCTTGGCGATACGGCCGATTACGGTCGCTTGCCTGCCCTCTTCGAAACCTCTCATAAGGTTTAGCGCTTGTTCCGCGAGGCTTTCCGGCAAGATCACAAGAACCAATCCTTCGTTCGCTATATAGAGCGGGTCTAATCCTAGCATCTCGGATGCGGCACGTACCGCTTCCGGAATAGGCAGGGTATCCTCGTCCAGCAGGATATCCACGCCGGCATCTTGGGCGATCTCGTTGAGGGTCCCGCTTACGCCACCCCGGGTAGGATCACGTAAGACATGTACTTCTCCTATAGTATCTAACATCTCAGAAATCAGAATGTTTAGCGAAGCGGTATCACTTTTTAGATCCGTCTCGAATCCCAAGCTTTCCCGTGCGGAGAGGATCGTGATGCCATGCGGACCAATCGGGCCGCTACAAATAACGACATCGCCGGGAGTCGCTTGGTCCGGGGCGATTCGTATGCCCGGAGGGACGATCCCGATCCCGCTGGTGTTGATAAACAATTTATCGCATTTACCTCGTTCCACCACTTTCGTATCTCCGGCTACGATCTGTACGCCGGCACGCTCCGCCGCTCGTTTCATGGATTGTACGATGCGTTGAAGATCGGCTAGCGGCAAGCCCTCTTCCAGTATAAACCCGGCGGTCAGATACAAGGGACGGGCACCGCAACAAGCCAAGTCGTTAACCGTCCCATTGATCGCCAGATCGCCGCTATCTCCTCCGGGGAAAAAGATCGGGTCTACCACGAAGGAGTCGGTAGAGTAGGCCAGTCGCCCTTCTTCTATACGAAACACGCATCCGTCATGA
>JAQVCX010000111.1 GCA_028689545.1 Parabacteroides sp. | reverse complement strand
AGAACTTGCTTGCACACAAATGGCAGCCGACAAACCTGGTTGCGGAATAACATTGATCACGCATTTCTAAAAAAGATTAAAATAAATCCATTTTAGTCCTTTACGGGTCTAAAATGACCGCTTACCGACATGCGTACACTTCGTGGCCTTTCCTTTTGAAACTCCTCCGCAAGTAAAAACAACTTCTCCAAGAAAGTGCGAGTAGGTACTACTGTTTTTATCTTGCAGTTTGCATCAGAATCTTCACCTTCAAAACTCTCTTCTATCAAAGCATGAATGTCTCGCAACTCGGTTGGTTCATCCATAGACAGTGCGCTAATCTCAATCTTTACACGTGGAGGAATATAAGTTATTATATCTTCAACGATAGAATGGTAATGCAAAAGAATGACCGTAGGATCCTTATCTGAATCTATCGGACGCCATTCTCCATTCTGATCCTGTACTTCTGTCACATTTTTTATGCTATAGCCTGTAATGCCCATTTCTTTCAATTTGGTATCCAATTGAAAAGAAAGTGTTTCATGTATATATGCACGAGCCGCCTTACGTAATTTCTCACGTTGACTTTTACTTGTCTTTTCTATACCAAAGAATGAATGACTTATAGCCAAGTCAATATCCTCAGAAAAGCGCTCAATAATATTGAACCCTTTAGAGAGGGATGTACCTCCCTTGAATATCAACGAATCATTGCAATCCGTTTGAAATAATGCATTTAAAGTAACAGTTACCCACCAGTCTTTTTCTATTGCCACTTGATTGATGCTAGAATGTTCTATCTCCGTCTGCTGCAACATTGCCAAGCGATCCACCAGTTCATTATTAAGCCATAGGTTCCCCATAATTTTTCCCTTTTTAAACATTAAGCATAGGCTTAACAATTCTTTTCATCCATATAGGCATCAAATCCACATCTTGTATTAAAGTCTCTTTATCTGGCTCTTTTGATACTAACTGTCTTATTATCTGCAATTCCTCTGGTCCAATATTTTCTTTTTTTAAGGTCTTTAGAGCCTGCACAAGTAAAGAAATAAGACGAGTCTTGTAGCAGAAGTTCTTAGGAACCCCACGTTTCAATATAACATTCCGATTTAACAATTTTACTGTTCTATCACTACCTGTAGTTAGGTATGTATAGTTCATCGGTATTTGAGTAGATAATCCTAACGTATTTAAAGCAGTCATGCCAGATGGTAAAAATTCGGCATTGTCACGAGCAGCAATAGCCTGTACAATTTTATCAACAGATGGAAGTACCATGCCAAACCGGCTTTTTCTTGGCTTTGCATATATACCTTGGGCAATTTTCACAAGAATACCTTCTGTTGTCAACTCGGCCAAGATACTCCCTACAAACTCAATGTGATATTCAGGAAAGTCGGAGCGAAACAGAATGCTATCTTCAGGCATCGCTATTATGCGTTGCTTGAGAGTCGTGCCATCTAAAGAATACTCATTAGCCATATGACCTTTGAAGTTTTGATGATTTTTCAAATGCGAAATTACAATTAATTATCGAAAGTACGGCATGAAAATTATTGTTTTACATACATTTTGATCTTTCCTGGAATTTTATGTCTTTCGGATTTGCAAAATGAAACGCCCGGAATTTAAAAGAATCGGGAGAGTTGGTGTAATAGCCGGCTCTCCCGATTCTTTTTTTTACTTCTATCGGACGCTTATCCCTAAAAGGCGATCGCTATCTCTGCGCCGATCTGGAAGGGTTTGCCTAATTGGATAAACGGATTGCCGAACGACTCGAAATAGAAGGCTGAGTAATGGGTGTTCGTTATATTACGGCTCCATAGGTTTACGTTGACGATGCCTTTACGTACGCCGACCTTCGCGTTCACCGTTCCGTAGAATTTCTGGTAGATGTCGTTTCGCTCGGTCCAAAAGATCTTTCCTACACCGCTGAATTGAGCGGAGGCGGTGAATTGGTCTATCCATGCGTTGCGGAACAGGTGGGTGTATTGTAGCCCGACGTTGAGGGTATGACGTGGGGTATAGGGGATGAAGTTGTTCTTGAAATCCTCTTTCCCGTTGTTGTAGTCCCGGAACGTGGCATGGGTGAAACCGTAATTGGCGTCGGCGGTAAGTCCATCGATGATGCGGGCACGCAAGGAGGCCTCGATACCGTAGCTTTGGGCTTTCCCGGCGTTGGTGAGGATACGGCCGTTGCCGCTATTCACGAATTTGGTCAATTGTACATCTTGGATATCCATGTAAAAGGCGGTCAACTCCGCGCTTAGGCGTTGGGAGAGCAATTCGCTACGGATACCGATCTCGTAGTTCCAGCTTTTCTCCGGCTTGTAGGCGGCTACTTCCTCGATGGAGGCCGGTTCCTTGACCTCGATCGGCATCATGTCCTTGAATGCGCTCATCATATCGTATTGCATCTGGCTTTGCATCACATCCGCCGACATTTGCACGTTGTATCCTCCGGTCTTATATCCTTTCGCTACCGATACGTAGGTGAACGTGGTTGGCGAGCACTCGTACTTTAAAGATACTTTCGGGAGCACTTGCCAAAAATCTTGGGAGACGCTGGCATCCATCACGGTGGTTGGGATCGGGAAAAGTTTCTCGATGTCGATAACCGGTCCGTTTTCTATGAAGCCGAAACCCATTCTCATCTTGGCCTCGGAATTATAATCCATCTTTTGCTTCTCGTAATCCAAGCGGATACCGGCGGTAATGGACAGGCCTTCCGTGAATAGGTTGTTGTATGTGGATTGGTGATACAAGGCAAGACCGTAAGAAGGGGTGTCGAAAGATCCCGGAATGTAAAGATGCTCGTCCAGTATTTTCAGATAGGGCATCTTGGGGTGATCTTTCTTCAATTGGTCGAATACGGGCTGGAGAACGGTCTTGATCCCGTCTTCCTTGAAATCGACCGGGCCGTCTGTATGTAGATCGTCGTAAAAGCCGTAAAGCCCGAAGGTCCATTGGTAATTATTTCTCGTGTTGCTCTTGATCGCCAATTCCTCGCTGAAAGCGTTTTGCTTTTGCTTTTGGTTGAGGGTAAAGATGGAGAGCGGAGAGAAGTCTTGATCCATCTTCATATCATCCTTGAAATATTGATGGCCGGTGGTACTGCTCAGTATCACGTGCTCATTCCGGTATTCGAGGGAGAGATTGTTGGCGATGACCAGTCGTTTGTAAGAGCTAGGATCGTTGATGTTGATGGCTTCTACATGCTTGTAATCGGTATTTCCTTCGCCTATGAATTTGCCGTATGGGAATGCCCCTTGTTTGGTATAATCGGCGGAGAAGGAGTAGGAGGCGCGGAAGTTCGGATTGAAACGGCCCTCTAGCTTGAAGCGGCCGCCTACGTTGTCTTCCTTGTCTATCTTTTTCCCGTCGTACGCGTTGGTGTAGAAACCGTCGCTATGATCATAGTAAGCGGCGGCGGTGAATCCGATGGTCTCGCTCAGCTTTGCGTAATGGGAGGCCTTTACTTTATATTGCCCGTAGCTCCCGGCCGATAGGGAGAGTTTCTTTCCTTGGTAATCGAACGGGGAGATGGTATAGATATTCACGATACCCCCCATGGCGTTACGGCCATACAGGGTCCCTTGCGGGCCTCGTAATACCTCGATGCGCTGGATATCGGTCAACTCGAAATCGAAGGTGCTTTTATCCAGATAAGGCACGTTGTCTACATATAAGCCCACGGATTGTCCGCTACTTCTCGCTCCGATACCGCGGATATAGATGGCCGAGGTTAGCTTTGCCCCATAATCCGGCATGTATAGGTTCGGGACGAAAGAACTTATATCCTTCAGCGCGTCGATCTGCCTGCCGGAGATCATTTGTGGGGAAAGGATCGATACGGAACCGGGTAACGTACGGAGGTTATTCGTCTCCTTCGTAGAGGAGGTCACGATTACCTCACCTATGTTATAGGTCTTTATCGTGTCATTTTCGTTGGCCTTGATGTTCTCGGCGTATACGTTTTGCAGCCCCAACGCACCTAAGGCGATGATACCAAAGTAGTGTCTCTTCATCGAATTTCTTTTGTTTGTATATTTTTCCGATGACAAAGAAACGGTAAAGAAACGGGATGGTCAATCACTAGATGTAGTGATTTTGAACGCCGGTTTGTAGGTCTCGCTATAGTTCGATATCGTCGCCGGAGATAATCCCGTTCATGATGGCGTAGAAGGTGAGGCCGGATACGGTCTTGATACCCAGCTTGGCGGTGATGTTCTTGCGATGGGTGAGGACGGTGTTCAGGCTGATGCTCAGCTTATCGGCGATCTCTTTATTCGTGATGCCTTTTACGATCAGTTGAAGTACGTCTATCTCGCGGCTGGATAGGTCTTTATTGTTTTCGGTAAAGGCGTTGCCGGAGTTGTCGCTCGTAAATAACTGTTGCAATTGCTCGATGATGGTCTCTTGGGAGGAACGTATCGTGACGCGGTTTGTTGACGAGAGCGCCCCGTGTTCTTCGGTGCTGTCGATGAGGATGGCGGTCTTGTTTCTTCTTGGGAGGAAGAAGTCCGCGTTGAGCACAAGGGTGTCCGAATCGGTGAAATAGTAATCGTACGTGTCGCTTCCCGTGGAGGAAAGCATCTCGAAAGTAGGGAAATAGCAAACCTCTACCGGCGAGAAGTAGTCGGTCAGCAAGCCTTGCAGCCCGATACTTCTTAGGGTATCAGACAGTATGATCGCTATTTGTTTGTTTCGATGCATTTCAGATTGTTAGACGCATAATTTTTCCATGGCCGAGACCATAGGGGTCAGGATCCGGTAACGGATCCGGTTGTGTTGCTTGATGTCTTTCTCCAGGCTACAGATGGAGAAGAGGACGGCATAACATAAATTCTCGTTGTAATCTCCCGAAAGGTGCTTCACCATGATACTTTTTAAGTCGGCTAAAAGGGCCTCGATGGTATCTTCCATATGTTGCTCGGAGGTGATTTGCAAGCCATCGATCGTTCCCGCCGGTTCTTTGCCCAGCTTCTTGCTTAACGACATACAGTAGGGAAACCAGGTCTCATCATCTTTCTCAATGCGTGCGGTAAGCTCTTCCTTGAACGAGGAGAAGAAGCGTCCTATCAATCCAAGAGTAGGGTTGCCGGGCGTACTCATCGAGATGAAGGAACCTAGATGGCGTTCTATATTGGGAAGTTGATAACGTAAATAGTATAGGTTCGTCTTTGTCAGGTAATCGATGATCTGCGACGTATGGAAGGTTTGTAACTTCTTCTCCGGAAAATACTCCTCGTTGAGGAAGGTGTTGATTACCGTCAATAAGAAGTCCGTATCCAGCGAATGTTCTTCGCAGAGCGTCTTCACCGATTTGTCGCCTAGCCCGAGGCGAATCCCAAACCGGTTGATTACGGGAATGAGTGAGGGGTGTTCTTCCACCACCTCACTCAATTGCATATTTGGATATACTAAAGGCATCTTATCAAGCTTGTTCCCATTGTTCGCGTAATAACTTGACGGCGGCGGGGACTACCACGTTACGGTCGCCCTGACATCCGCACTCGAAGCTTACGTAATTGTTATAACCTGTCATTTTCAATCCTTTGAAACCATTGATATAGTTATCGGCATCTCCATCCTCGCCCGGCATGCTACGACGTTTGCGGCTGGCCACGTGTACGTGTCGCAGGTATTCTCCACCGGAGATAAAGGCTCCCATATCAGAGGTCTCTTCCCATGTCATATGCCAGAAGTCGCCCATGCAACGTACACCCGGATTATTGATATCCCGGCATAAAGAGGCGGCATCGGCTACCTGACGTAGATAAAAACACTCTTTCCGGTTCAAAGGTTCAAAGATGACGCTCGTCCCATGCTGGGCGGCGAAAGTTCCCATCTCGTTGAATTGCTCGCAAAGGAAATCCCGTGTCTCCATCGTATGAGGCAAGGCGGGGACTTGGCCATTAAAGGCGGGGACGATAATCACGCCCGTAGAACCAAGTTCGCCGGCTGCGGCGATGATCTCTTTCATCGTATCCATGCATTCCTTGCGGATAGCGGGGTCGGTAGAAAGGATAAAGCCCTTGAAGCCGGCGCAGATAGCGCTCACCTTTATGTTACGTCCGTTTAAGGCTTGCTTGATCTCGTTTACCCGTCCGGCTAATCCGCCGCCACCCGGCTCGAAACCTACAACGCCCAACTTCTCCATGAAATCCAATTTCTCGTTCAAGCTTTCACCCGGGGCGATACCCTCTTGGAAAGAGAGCTTCAACTCAAGATCCTTGCCGGGCTTGTCGCACCCTTTTTCTCCTTCGCCCGTGTTGGCGGGCTTCGAAGAGCAAGAGGCCAAGGCCGTGCTTCCTACCGCTAAAGCAGCGCCGGATAGGGAGGTTCTTAAAAAGTTTCTTCTATTTAATGTCATAAACAGTCTGGATTATTTCTTATCGATAGGTTTTCCCGGAACAGCAACGACGAAGCCGCTCATATCCATCTTTCCTAAGTTCAGATCTTTCGGGGTGTAATCCAAAGTAGAGGCAGTCATGGTATCCCAAGTGGTCTCGGCACCCGTGTAAGCGGACTCACGACCCATGATAGCGGCCATATTGGAGATAGCGGTCTCGGAAGCTTGCTCGATTTGTTTACCGCCACGGATACTGTTGATCCAGTTTACATGCTCCAATGTATACGGGTCGGTTTGCTTGAAGTTCGCTTTTTCGGCCTCGCTATCATATTTCCAGATAACGGTTCCTGCCAAATCCTTGATCTCCATCGTGTCACTGCTCCATGAACCCTTGGTTCCTTGGATGAACTCGCTCACGTTATTTGCGCAACCGTCTATCTGGCGGCACATACTATGCATATGGATACCATTTTCCATCGTGAAATCAACGCTGAAGTTGTCGTATTGGTCACCGGTGATACGACGGTGGCGAGAACCGAAACCTACAGCCTTGACGGGTTTCAATCCGCTGAACCAAGTGAATACATCTATATTATGTACATGTTGCTCTACGATATGGTCGCCTGAAAGCCATTTCCAGTTTACCCAGTCCTTGATCATATATTCGCAATCGTTCCAGCCCGGTTGACGGTCGCGATACCAAAGCATGTTCTGGTTCCAGTAAACCGTACCGCCCGTGATCTCACCGATCGATCCTTCCATGATCTTCTTGTAAGACTCAACGTAACTGCGTTGGTGATGGCGTTGAGTACCGGTTACGACACATAGGTTCTTTGCCGCCGCTTGTTTGGCGGTAGCCATGATGGTACGGTAACCAACCGGATCCACGCAGATTGGTTTCTCTAAGAAAGAATGTTTACCTTTCTCCGTAGCGTATTGGAAATGTATCGGACGGAAAAGGGGAGGAGTAGCCACGATCACTACATCCACGCCGCTATCAATCACTTGTTTGTATGCGTCCAGCCCAACGAAACGTTTGTCGGCTGGTACATCAATTCCTTTCTCATCTTTCAATTTCTTCGCCAAATCGTCCACACGTTCTTGGAACGTATCGCCTAAAGCCACGATGGTTACGCCGTTAGCGGCATTCAAGAAGTTGAAAGCGGCTCCGGAACCACGTCCGCCACAACCGATTACGCCTGCTTTTAGTTCTTTTCCATCAGTCGCCAGATCTGGCAATTCGGGTACGTAATAAGAGCCGGGCTCTTTCAAAGGCTTTGTGGCGTTGGCGCTTTCACCTCCACCACAAGAAGTTAACATACCTACTGTACTACCTGTTCCAATCGCTCCAAGCGCACCCGCTAGGGCTGAATTTTTCAGAAATGATCTTCTGCTAATGCTGTTCTCTTTCTTCATGATATTATTTTTAAGACACTATTTATTAGGTTCACATACTACACGGAAACCGATTCCTCTGATATCGGAGTACCACCAGATACTCTTCGGTTGTTGCGGATCGGTTTTTAGCCAAGCTTCATGTTTGGTATAATCGCGGGAAGCACAACGCAGATCTGCCGCGTCGGAGGTGTAGTTACCGCCTCTCACTACCCATTCCGTACCTTCGGTAACCAATGGATCTGTGGCACTACTTCCACTTTTAGCGTAAGCGTCGGGATTATACTTGTCGGCGCAATACTCCATTACATTACCCAATATATTCTTTAGCCCGAAAGGATTGGCCTTAACCAACTCCGGTTGCTGCGTCTTGTTTTTGCTGTTCTTGCTATAGATCACGTAAGAGCTGATGCTATCAGTCTTAGCGTCGAAGAATTTACGCCAGAAGCCTTGGTCGGAGAAATCTTTCGGATCGCCCGCGAAGAAATACGGTGTTTCCGTGCCGCCACGTGCCGCGTACTCCCATTCCGCCTCGGTCGGCAAACGGTAAGTCTTTCCCGTTTTCTTGGATAACCATTGGCAGAAAGTCTCGGCCGCATAATGGGTCATTGTAATGGCCGGGCGATCTCCGCCACCCCAGCCTTGATCCGGGAAACCGAACGGAGGTGTCGGGCCGGAGATGGCATCGACACTCGGATTACTGTTATTCGCGTATACGGTCTCCGGAGGGGTACGGCCCTCGCTCATCGTATTCCCATAGAAAGCCCAGTATTGATCCCAAGTCACCTCTACCTCTGCCATGAAGAACGGGCTGAGGGTTACGTTGTGTACAGGCGACTCATCTGCTTTATGAAACGCCTCTTTTTCCTCGCTACCCATTTTGAATGAACCTCCGGGGATGGCGATCATCTTGAATGAGACCATTGTTCCGGGGATTTGTTCTACGTAGTCGGTAAAAGAGGTAACCGTAGCCGGTTCCTTAAAGAACAGACTGGTATCTATAGAGGATGCCCCGGATGTGTTTTGTCCCGGTATGCCAACCATCTTGGAGTGATTGTAGTTCGGATTGTAATGCCCCGCGTCCAAATGGCAGCTGATGCATTGCAGATCTAGCTTTTTCTCATTCTCATCATAATATAAATGCGCCGTTACCCCATCATCGGTAATTCCTTCGGGGAATAAGTTCTGATGACACTCCTTACAAGATTCGTTGGGGATATATTTGACGGCATGTTCCAACTCAGACTTCGTTTCCCAATTGAAATCCGCGCTGTCTTTGGTTAAGTATGACCAAACATCTTTCATGCCTAATTTAGCCTTTGCGCTATAATGTTTCCAAGTGTTTGTTTGGGGTGGGAGGTGACAAGCTACGCAATGAGTCTTAACGCCACTTCCATTATTTACATGCTTGGAAAGTTTCCAGCTGTTTTCTACGTGAGGATGCACGTGACACATCATGCAAGATTCATCTGTAGAGAAATATACAGATGTTTTATAAAGGGAAATCATAATCCCCGCTCCCAAGAATAATCCAAGGAACAGGATAAACGCCTTGCTTTTGAAAAAATACTTTTTCCTCTCAGGCGAGTATCGGTTTGAAAATTTGTTTGTTGTCATCTGTTTCTATGGTATACAATTTACACTAAGTCATGATTAGATTTAAAATCGGCAATAAAAGTACTACATTCCTTTATATATTGAAAGGAATATTAGTCTATTTAACGAAAACGGTTGTCTTATTTACGCTTTTTTATCGCGATAGGAAGAAAGGGCGGATAATAAAAAAGCGATAACACAATGAATATGTGTTACCGCCCACGCACGGAAGGAGAGGCTCGAACTCCCGACACCTGGTTTTGGAGACCAGTGCTCTACCGACTGAGCTACTTCCGTATTGCGGGTACAAAAGTAGTCTAATAATTTGGATATGCAAGTGAAATAAGAAAAAAAAGCCTCGTTACCGCCGAATATTCGTTCGCCGCCAGCGAACGGAGAATCTATAGGGTATCTATATTGGAATATGCCCTGTTAGAAGGAAAGAGGATAGCTCTTTTATGTCGGAGACGATTTTGTTCGCTCCGGCATTCGCTAATTCCTCTTTATCCCCGTAGCCGTAAAGTACTCCTATGGAATCTATGCTATTTGCTTTTGCCCCTTCTATATCATATTTACGATCGCCGATCATGACTACGTCGGGCCGTGTTTTTATGTCGGCGTTGTCTAATACATATTGTATCACATCCGCTTTTTCGGAACGGCTTCCGTCGAATGTGCTTCCTCCAACAAATGTAAAATAAGATTCTAAGTGGAAATATTCTAGAATTTGTTGTGCGAAGGGTTGCGGCTTTGAGGTGGCTAAGTAGATTTTCATTCCGTTTTCGGTAAGCAAACGGAGCAATTCATCAATACCTTGATATAGGGCATTCTCGAAAATACCTTGTTTTGAAAAATATTCCCGGTATTTAGCAATGGCTATGTCCGCTTGCTCGTCCGTGAACTGATAGAAGTCTTTAAAGGATGTTTTTAATGGTGGCCCGATAAAAGGGCATAAAGATCGGGTCTGCGGATAAATCGGGTTGTTTTCATATTCCTAATAAAATATTTATCTTTGCCTCATGACATCAGATAACATACTACGAGATATCCTCCCCGATATCCTTATTGATAATTTTGACATAGT
>JAQVCX010000110.1 GCA_028689545.1 Parabacteroides sp. | reverse complement strand
GTACGAAGCCGGCCTCAAGATTAGATCTCCCTCAAGGGTGGTTATAGACGATGACCTTGATAGGCCACAGGTGTAAGGGCGGCAACGTCGAAGCCGAGTGGTACTAATAGCCCGAGACTTTCCTCACAAAAAAGGTTGATATATTCTAAGCAGATAAGCGAAGCGAGTTCGCTTCCTAGTTGATGTCCGATAAAATGTCTATCCCGCCGAGAGCGCGTGGGATAAATGATCAAAAGAAATTAAGGTGGTTATAGCACGAGGGATCCACCTCTTCCCATTCCGAACAGAGAAGTTAAGCCTCGTCACGCCGATGGTACTGCGTAACAGTGGAAGAGTAGGTAGCCGCCGTCTTTAAGAAAGGCGAGAGCCAATAAGAAAGGAGTCAGTCGTAAGATTGGCTCCTTTTTTTATTTAAATTTGATATGTTCAATCTATTATCTAATATCATGAAGAAAATCTATTTATTCTTATTCGGTCTGTTTCTCTGTAATATCCTTGCGGCGCAAGATCAAGACTATAAAATAGTCGGAGATATCTCTTATACCCAATCGAAAGATCCCTATGCGGTGGAACGTTGCAAATTGGATCTTTATTATCCCGAGAACACGAAAGGTTTCCCTACGGTAGTCTGGTTTCACGGAGGTGGCTTGTCGGGAGGTAGCAAATTCATCCCGGAGGAATTGAAGAATTGCGGATTAGCCGTTATCGCCGTAAATTACCGCCTGTTACCAAAAGCCACCTTGAGCGATTGTATCGATGATGCCGCCGCCGTTGTCGCTTGGACATTCAACGAGATAGAGAAGTATGGTGGGGATAAGCGTAAAATCTTTGTCTCTGGCCATTCCGCCGGAGGCTATTTAACGAATATGATCGGGCTGGATAAGAAGTGGCTGGCTAAGTACCAGATAGACGCTGACTCCATCGCCGCCTTAATCCCTTTCAGCGGTCATGCGATCAGCCATTTCGCTTATCGACAGGCGAAGGGGATGAAAGATACCCAACCGAGTATCGACGAGTTCGCTCCTTTGTTTTACGTACGTCCCGACGCTCCTCCATTGATTATCGTATCGGGCGACCGGGAGTTGGAGATGCTGGGCCGCTATGAGGAGAACGCCTATTTCTGGCGTATGATGAAAGTGGCCGGACATAAGAATACTTATATATATGAGTTGGACGGATATGATCATGGGTCGATGGCCGCTCCTGCCTTCCACATCTTAAAGAATCATGTGAAGACGATCTGCGCATGTTCTGGAGCGAAGACCTCGGACAATGTAACCGTGTATGTCACGACAAACGATCGTGCGAAAGATTTCACGAGAAGTGAGATCGCCTTGGGGGATAAACAAGCCGCTTCGCCTTCCGTGATCACGGTTGACCCCTCGGTGCGCTATCAGACGATGGATGGCTTTGGTGCCGCCGTGACGGGTTCTACCTGCTATAACTTGATGCGGATGGCTCCCGAGGATCGGACAGCTTTTCTGAAAGAGACTTTCTCTGATACGGAGGGGATGGGGTATAGTTATATCCGTATCTCGATTGGTTGCTCGGACTTCTCTTTGAGTGAGTATACTTGTTGTGATATGAAGGGTGTCGAGAATTTCGCTTTGCAGAGCGAGGAGAAGGAGTATGTGATACCGATCTTGAAGGAGATCTTGGCGATCAGCCCTTCTATAAAGATATTGGGATCGCCTTGGACCTGCCCAAGGTGGATGAAGGTGGATAACTTAAAGGATTTACGCCCGTTCGAGTCGTGGACTAGCGGACAACTGAATCCCGCCTATTATCAAGATTACGCTACCTATTTCGTGAAATGGATACAGGCGATGGAGGCCGAGGGGATTCCTGTCGAGGCGATAACTCCCCAGAACGAGCCTTTGAACCGGGGTAATTCCGCTTCCTTGTTTATGGGATGGGAGGAGCAACTCTCTTTCGTGCGTGACGCTCTAGGCCCTAAACTGAAAGAGGCTGGCCTTAAGACGAAGATCTACGCTTTCGACCATAATTATAATTACGATAATATGCTAGAGCAACAAGGCTATCCGATGAAAATCTATGAGGATGAGAATGCCGCCTCTTTCCTGACAGGTGCCGCTTATCATAATTACGGGGGCGACCGGGAGGAATTGAATAACGTAAACGGCAAGTTCCCTGATAAAGAGTTACTATTTACGGAAACCTCTATTGGCATGTGGAATGACGGACGTAACTTAGAGAAACGCTTGATGGAAGATATGGAGGAGACGGCCTTGGGTACGGTGAATAACTGGTGTAAGGCAGTTATCGTATGGAACTTGATGCTAGACAACGAGCGGGGACCGAACCGAGAGGGTGGTTGCCAGACTTGTTATGGTGCCGTGGATATCGATCGCTCGGATTATAAGACGATTACCCGGAATTCTCATTATTATATTATCGGTCATTTATCCTCTGTGGTGAAGCCGGGAGCGGTACGGATCGGCTCTAAAGGGTATGCGGCTGATGGGATTATGTATTCCGCTTTCGAGAATTTAGATGGAACGAAAGCACTTGTATTACTAAACAATACGGGCGGGGCTAAAAATATAACGGTTAACAGCGGCGAACGTTCGTTTACCTATGAGGTTCCCGCTAAAGCAGTCGCTTCTTTCCGTTGGAATCTTTATTGATAATATATCCATTTGTGTTGTAGAGACGGGGCGTGCCCCGTCTCATCCCCTCTGAATGGTGACCTAAAATACTATTAGATGGTGGGAGACGGGGCACGCCCCGTCTCTACAACATAACATCAACAAATGTCCAACGACCTTATCTATAGTGGCAACAGGCCGGTAGCTTGTCATATACGGCTTTATCCGCTTTATCCGTATCCGTGTCATGGCCTACTTTAGCGATCGCCTTGCTGATCGCTTTCGGGGAGGTCTTCTTCGGATCGTACTGGAGATGGATCTTCTGGTCTTCTTTGTCCCAATGAGCGGATAACACGCCATTTACTTCTTTGGCCGCTTTCTCGATACGCTCCTTGCACATATCACAAGAGCCTTTGACACCGAACATGGCATGCTCGGAGGCTACCTCCGTGGCGCTTTGCGTATGCGCTGTATGATCATGCGTACTCTGTTCCGTATGTCGCATGGATTGCTTGTCCGAATGCATCATGTGGCCCTCGTGTCCGGTCATGGGCTTGGCGGGCTCGTCGCCGTTATTCATCATGGAAGTCTTTCCCTCCAGCTGTGCGCTGGCATCTATAGCGAAGACTCCGTTGGTTACGATTTCCTCACCTTCTCGCAAGCCATTCAAGATAACATACGAGTTACCCAGGGAAGGGCCTAGCTCCACCTCACGCATTAGGAAAGCGGGGGTATGCGTATCCGGTTGCTTTACGTACACGATCGCACGTTTACCTGTCCATAGCACGGCGGTTTGCGGTACGACGATCTCGTTCTTGTAGTTGCGGAGCGGGGCGTTTACGTTTGCCGTGGCGTACATCTCGGGCTTGAGCTCCAGAGAGGCGTTCGGTACCTCTACACGGACTTTGGCGGTACGGGTTGTCGTGTTCAAGATCGGGTCGATGAAAGAGATCTTACCCGAGAACTTCTTGCCGGGGAGGGCTTGTAGGGTAAATTCCATCGGGTCACCTTTGCTAAGGAAAGGGAGATCCACCTCGAATGCGTCGAACAAGGCCCATACCTTTGTCAGGTTCGCCACGTCGAAAAGGATAGCTCCTTGGGATACATAATCGCCTTGGCTTACCCGTTTGGACAGGACGATACCGCTCGTGTTCGACTTGATCTCTACAACCGGGGAGATAGAGCCGGACTTCTCGATAGCGGCGATCTGGGCATCTGTCATCTTCCACCGATATAGTTTTTCACGGGCGGCCTGTATCAATTGAGGCTGTCCCATGCGGATCGCTTCCAGTAATTCTTGCTGGGCGGTGAAAAGCTCCGGGGAGTAAAGGGTAGCGAGGGTTTGCCCGGCACGCACCGTCTCGCCCGTGAAATCAACGCTCAAGCTCTCGATACGTCCGCTTACGTGCGCTGTTTGGGATTGCAGGCTACGCTCGTCCGGTACGATCTTGCCGTATAAACGGACTTGCTTGACCGGATTTTGGCGGGATACCTTGGAGGTTTGTACGTCCGCTAAGGCCGCCGCTTCTTCCGAAAGCTGAATAGCGTTGGGATCGATGGCCTCGTCCGAGGAGGAGCTCTTACGTACAGGGATCAAGTCCATGGCGCAGATAGGGCATTTACCCGGCTTGTCTTGGCGGATTTGGGGGTGCATGGAGCAAGTCCACTCGCCGGCCTCGTTCTGATGGAGGTCGTGGCCATGCGCGGGGTCGTGAGCTTCCGTGCCGGTCTCGCTCGCTTGTGACGCATGGCTGTCGGCATCGGAGTTATGGAACAGGAGCCAGCCTAGCAAGAGGCCGCCCGCTAGGAATAGGATATATATCAGATACTTTGATTTTACGGTTTCATTTATATTCTTCATTTTCTTATTTATTTACGGAGGTGGATATTAATTTCTCGATTCCGGCGATTTGGGTATTATATTCCGCTATCGCCTCGCTTTCCTTCAAGTGATAGTCCAACATTTGTCGCTCCACTTGGATCACGTCGGTCAAGGTCGTACTTCCCGCCGAGAATTCCCGGACGATCAGTTGATAGGTGGCCAACGATAGATCGTATTGTTTCCGGTACAAGTCGATCTTCCGTGCGGCATCTTCCAACTGCTGGGTGATACGGATATACTCGGCTTGCAATTGGTTCATCGTGTTCTCGTACTTCAACTCGCTGGATTTCCAATAATGTTTGCTTTCCCGTTGTTGCGCGTTATATTTCTTGCGGAAGATCGGAAGGCTGATCTTTAGCATGGGCATGAACATATCCTTTCCGTTCATACCGGACATGGAGCCCATGGACATATCCTCCGGTTTCTTCCCGATCAAGGAATACTGGAGGCCGACACCTAGCATAGGGTAACTCATTTTCTTGTCCATCTCCGCCTTGGCCCGGTAAGCGTTTCCTTCCGCTTCCAGCATGGTGAGCATCGGGTTGTTGGAGATGACGCTGTCGAGAGCCATCGCCTCAGTCCATGAGAGAGGGAGCTGTTCCAACGAGTCGGGGACGGAAATCGGGGTCTCTAGCGACTGGTTGAGCAACGTATTGAAGGCAGCCTCGGCCGCTTTCCGTTGGGATAGCAAGGAGGCTAGCGTATTCTCCAGCTCTACCTTCTCCATCTGGATTCGCAGTACGTCCGACATTCCGCCCATGGAGTTGCCCGCCTTCGCCGACGGAGCGGAGAAGCGGTTCAATGCCAACTGTTCCAACTGGTCTAGCAGACGAAGGTTCGCCTGCGTATTTTTATACTGCTCGTTGATATTGCAAAGCTGGTACCATTGACTCTTCACCTCGTAATGCAGGTTGTTTCGACTGTTACGGAATTGCTCGTAAGCCATCCGGGCCATCTCGGTCGCCTCGTTGTGGGCCGCTTTCCGGGTACCGAACCAAGGGAACATCTGCATCAAGGTGAAATCCGCTATTTGCTTTCCGGACAAGATCTCCATCGGTTTCAGGAAGAAACCGATCTCCAGTTCCGGGTCCGGATAGGCTCCGGCTTGCGGTACTTTCTCCAAAGAGGCCTTATACAGCGAGAAGTCGGCGTTGATCTGCGGATTGTTTCGTGCCGCCAGTTCCAGATAATAGCCTAAGCTATCGGCAGGCTGGGAGTAAGCGAACAAGATGCCTAGCATTCCCAATATCCCTGCCATGATGAATGATCTGATTCTTTTATATCTCATAAGTCGTTTCCTCCTCTTGAATTTTATTCTTCTGTTCTTTCTTTATAGCGTTCTCTCGCCACCAGCATTGCAGGACGGGAACGAGAAACATAGTCATGCTCTGGATCAGCATACCCCCGAACGTAGGGATAGCCATCGGTACCATGATATCCGCCCCCTTACCGGTAGAGGTAAGCACGGGGAGCAAGGCGATTAGGGTAGTGGCCGTTGTCATGGCCGCCGGGCGCACCCGTTTCAGCCCGGCGGCTACCACCGCTTCCCGGATATCGTGCTTGGTGCGGGGATCTCGCTCGATGAATACCTGATGGATATAGGTTCCCATCAATACCCCATCATCCGTAGCCACGCCGAACAAAGCGATGAAGCCGACCCACACCGCCACACTCAGGTTGATCGTGTGCATCTGGAAAAGATCCCGCATATTCTCTCCGGCGATGGAAAAGTTCATGAACCAATCCTGTCCGTAAAGCCATAGCAAGATAAAACCTCCGGCGAAGGCCACGAACACCCCCGAGAAATGGATCAGCGAGGCAGTGACCGTCTTGAACTGGAAGTATAGAACCAGCAGGACGATCAACAAGGCGAGGGGAACGACAATCATCAACCGGCTGGTGGCACGCTCCTGCTGCTCGTAATTGCCAGCGAACTTATAGGACACGCCGGGATCAAGGTTCAACTCGCCCTCCTTTATCTGTTGCTCAAGGATGCGGGAAGCCTCTTTCACGACATCCACTTCCGCCTTTCCCGCCAGTTTGTCGAAGATCACGTAGCCTACCAAGAAGGTGTTCTCGCTCTGGATCATCTGCGCTCCACGGGTATAGTTGATATCGGCCAGCTCCTTAAGCGGGACTTGTGCCCCGGTGGCGGTCGGTACGAGGATCATGCCCAGCGCCTCCGGGTTATCACGAAGCTCACGGGCGTAGCGTAGGCGTACCGGGAAACGCTCCCGGCCTTCCACTGTGCGGGTCAGTACCATGCCACCGACGGCGGCGCTTAATATCTCTTGCAAGTCCTCCACGTTTACACCGTAGCGGGCCATATTCTCACGTTTCAGCTCGATCTCCAGATAAGGGGCACCTACCGTGCGGTCGTAAAATACGGAAGAGGGGATAACGGAGGGTGCCTCTTTCAAGGCCTTCTCGATCGCCTTTCCGGCTTTCTCGATCGTCTCCAGATCCGGGCCATACACCTTGATACCCATCGGGGCACGCATACCGGTGGACAACATGACGAGACGGGCCTCGATAGGTTGCAGCTTCGGGGCGGAAGTCAATCCCGGAAGATGGGTGACGTTCACGATCTGTTGCCAGATATCGTTCGTGTTCTTGATCTCCGGCCGCCATTGACGGAAGTAATCGCCTTTAGCGTCTGGGATCAGGCTGTCTGAGGGAATCAGCCGGAAACCGTCTTCGGGGTTATATACGCCTCCCTCTTTAAGGAGATACTCCCCTTGCCGGTTCACCTTGAAACGTTCCCTTTTCCCGTCCTCTTTCAGGATATATTCCGGACGGTAGTTGATCGTATTCTCGAACATCTGTACCGGCGCCGGATCGAGGGCGGAGTTAACACGGCCCCACTTGCCGATGGCGGTCTCCACCTCTGGGATATCGGCCAGCCGTTTGTCGAGCGCCTCTATATAATCCAGGTTTTGCTCGATACCGGAATGCGGCATGCTAGTCGGCATCAGCAGGAAAGAACCTTCGTTCAGGCCAGGCATAAACTCCTGCCCGATGCCTCTCCATATCCAGAAACCGAATACGATGGTAGCTCCGGGTATCAACATGAATTTCCATCGATTGTCCAGGCACCAGCGCAATATTCTCTCATAATAAATAACGAGCAGCCACAGGATGCTCAGGATGATGGCCACGCAACCCGCCACCAACAAGACATTGGCTAGCATCCCTTTTTGCGGCCCCATCGGCAACCATTCCTCGGACAGATAATAGATCGTGACAAAGAGGGCGATGCCGATATTGATATAAGTGCTCATCTGGGGCTTTTTCCAATAACCGGACAATAGGTTATTCAACCCGACAGCCGTTAGCCCGATAGCGGGAATACTGCCATAGATAATAAGCAAGGCGATTCCGGCCACGATCAACAGGTAATTCAGTATTTTCCGTATCCACCTTGAATGGATCTTTATCGAGAACAACCAATACGACAGGGAAGGAAGCAAGATCAGTCCCAGCACGAAGGCGGAAGCCAAAGCATACGTCTTGGTATAGGCCAAAGGCGAGAACATCTTCCCTTCCTGCGCCTCCATGGTGAAGACGGGGAGGAAGCTGACGATCGTCGTGATCATCGCCGTGCTGATCGCCCCGGACACCTCGCTTACCGCCTTATAAATAAGGTTGACAAACGCCTTTCCCCCCTGTATATGCCTGTTCTCTGGCATCTCCCGGTAACGGATGATACTCTCCACGAAGACGATCCCTACGTCCACCATCACGCCAATGGCGATCGCTATACCCGATAGCGCCACGATATTCGCCGCTACCCCCGTATAACGCATGATGATGAACGTGGCGAGCACCGCTATCGGTAGCATGCTGGCGATAACGATAGAGGCTCTCAGATTGAGTACCAGCACGATGATAACGATCACGCAGATCAATATCTCGTGGGAGAGGGCGGTCTCCAGCGTCCCGATCGTCTCCTTGATAAGCCCCGTACGGTCGTAGAACGGCACGACGGTCACCTTGGAGACCGTCCCGTCCGCCAGCACCTTCTGGGGCAATCCCGGCTCCATCTCCTTGATCTTCGCCTTTACGTTATTGATAACCTCCAAGGGGTTGGAGCCATAGCGGGCTACGACCACTCCGCCCACGGCCTCCACACCCTCCTTGTCCAGCCCGCCCCGTCGGGTTCCCGGGCCGATATTCACGAACGCCACGTCCGATATGCGGACCGGCACCCCTTCCCGCACGGTGACGACGGCATTCTCTATATCCTTTACGCTCTTAATATACCCCAAGCCCCGGATCAGGTACTCCACCTTGTTGATCTCCATCGTCTCGGCACCGATATCGAGGTTGCTCTTCTTGATGGCGCTCATGATATCCATCACGGAGACGTTGAAGGCGTACATGGCATCCGGGTTCAGCTCGATCTGGTACTCCTTCACGAAGCCGCCCGCCGAGGCTACCTCGGATACCCCCTCGGCCGAGGATAATGTGTACTTGACGTAGAAATCCTGTATCGTACGCAGCTCCTCGGCGTTCCAGCCTCCGGTAGGTTTACCCGTCTTGGGATCCCGTCCTTCCAGCGTATACCAATAGATCTGCCCGAGGGCGGTAGCGTCCGGTCCCAAGGTAGGCTGCACGTCTTCCGGCAAGGTTCCCGTAGGCAGGGAGTTCAGCTTCTCCAATATACGGGAGCGGCTCCAGTAGAACTCTATATCGTCATCGAAGATAATGTAGATGAAGGACATCCCGAACATGGAGGAACTACGGATCGTCTTCACTCCCGGGATACCTAAAAGAGAGGTGGTCAGCGGATAGGTGATCTGGTCCTGTATATCCTTCGGCGAGCGGCCCATCCATTCCGTGGCCACGATCTGTTGGTTATCGCCGATATCGGGGATGGCATCTACCGGGATCGGATTCCGGGGAATGATCCCCCCGTGCCAATTGAAGGGAGACGTAGAGATGCCCCATACGATAATCAGCACTAGTAAAAGTAAGGTTACCACCCTATTCTCAAGGAAGTAACGAATGATTCTATTTAACATTTGAATGCGCTTTTATGATTTAAAAAATAGATAAGAAAGCCTATTTATTCGTCTTTGGAGGCAAGCGATCACACGAGTATTCGCGATGCTTTACGCCTATATAGGCAACGGGCTACACCGATATAGGTAACGGCTTACACCGATACTCGCGACGGCCTACGCCGATACTCGTGCGTAAACAGACGTAAATCGCCTTCTAAAAAGGGCCTATACGCTAAATCAAAAAAGTACAATGATGGACGAATAACGGGATAGCGCTATTCTCCTTGGGTGGATTAATAAAGGGATTGGAACGTGCCGGCTCGTCTCGCCCGGCGATCTTGTATGAATCGAGTACATCGAACAACAAAGCGACGGCGACAGGAGCCGACAATTGTACGAGCGTATTCGCCACATCCTGATCGACGGATAACTTAACATATTCCGTCTCGGTAGAGCAGCACTCATGGGACATGCCCGTCTCACCGCAATTGGGGCAAGTGTCAAGATATTGCAAGCTCACTTCCGCCAACTTACCCATGCAATAATGGTAGTTCAGCGCAAACCCGGAGGAAACCCCGAGGTAAAGAACAGCGAGTATGAACAATAAAAATCTTCTCATCCCCAAGTAATATATTCCGCGAATATATGAATATTTTTCGAACTGGCAATAGGGCGGAAAAACTGCTCGTAGGGTTATGAGGAATGCCATTACCGCCGAGGGCCTCACGACGGTAGCGCTCCTTTTCGAGGCGATTGCCGGGGAGAGAATGGATGATGCCCTTCGTTTGTTGCAGACCTTCCTCTCCACGATCCCTAAATGTGATAATACCGATTACGAGGGTCATTATCACCTGACTTCATCACTTTTCTGCGCCATCACATAGCATAGATTGAAAATCAGATGATTAATATATAAAAGAGGGTGGCTTTGGGTGGCGCAAGCAAAAAACCGCTATATTTGCCCCATGTATATCCGC
>JAQVCX010000014.1 GCA_028689545.1 Parabacteroides sp. | reverse complement strand
ACTATGTCAAAATTATCAATAAGGATATCGGGGAGGATATCTCGTAGTATGTTATCTGATGTCATGAGGCAAAGATAAATATTTTATTAGGAATATGAAAACAACCGGATTTATCCGCAGACCCCGAGTTATCGGGTGAGCCTCATTGTTTTAGGAAAGTAGTAGATAGCAACAAAAAAGGAGTTAAGCTTATTACGCTTAACTCCTTTTGCCTCAGCTTTTGTCGGGGTGAGAAGATTCGAACTTCCGACCACACGCCCCCCAGACGCGTACTCTAACCGGGCTGAGCTACACCCCGCTTTTGTTTTACGGGTGCAAAGATAGGTTTTCTTCGTTAAATACCAAAACTTTCACGATAAAAATCAAGAGACTCCAAGATTTTCTCCTTGGAGACCGATTGATTGATGCGAACATCCCCTATATTTCCCAGTAAAGTGAAGTTGATGATACCGCCCTCATTCTTTTTATCATGTGTCATTAACTCGTATAAGGCATCGTAGTCCGCGCAGTCGAAGAAGAACGCCGGATAATACTCTTTTATATAATAAACGACTTGGCTCAATTTCTCCATCGGGAAGCTACATAGCTTATGCGAAAGGTAAAGCTCGCTCACGATACCCGCCGCTACCGCATGACCATGCAAGATAGGACGCTTTTTCCGGAAAGACAGGCTCTCATAAGCGTGGCCAATCGTATGCCCAAAATTCAACGCCTTACGAATGCCCTGCTCTTTCGGGTCCTCGGCGACAATCCGCTCTTTCACGGCGACAGATTGAGCCACCAGACTATTCAGATACGAATAATTCATGGTGTCGATATCATAAAGCATGACGGAGGTGTAATTCTCGATCGAACTAATCAATCCATGCTTGATCATCTCCGCGTAACCGGAAAGGATATTATCACGATCCAACGTACGCAAGAACTCACAATCGATGAATACACACAAAGGAGGATAGAAAGAACCGATCTCATTCTTCAATCCATTGAAGTTAATGCCCGTCTTCCCCCCTACGGCGGCATCGACAGATGCCATCAGCGTAGTAGGGATATTGATCGTACGGATGCCCCGCTTGAAAGTAGCGCCCGCAAAACCTCCTAGATCCGTAATCATACCGCCTCCCAAATTCACTAATAAGGAATTACGGGAAGCCCCCTCATTAGACAAGAGGGTCCAAATCCGGGATAAAGACTCTGGGCTCTTATTCTCGTCACCCCCTTCTATCACGAAAACCGGAGCCTTTCGAAATGCCGGTACTTCCTCTACCAAAGGGAAACACTTCTCTTTGGTATTCGTGTCCGTAAGGATGAATAACTTATAGTATTTCCGCGAGGAAATGAAACCTTGCAGCTCCGATTTCAAGTCCTCGCAAATAACCACTTTTTGTTCTGACATATCTTTTCCGTTTACTGTACTCCAATCGCCTCTTTCACTGCACCGACCGCGATAGAAAGTCCACCCATGTCCTTACCGCCAGCCGTAGCGAAATGGGCTTGTCCACCACCACCGCCTTGGATGTGCTTAGCGGCCTCTTTCACGATCTTGCCCGCATGGAAGCCCTCATTCACCAAATCATCACTCAGCATAAGCATGAGCGTACATTTGTTGTCGTCTATGATACCCGCCACAAAGACAAAGCTATCGGTCATCTCCGACTTGATCTGGAAAGCCACGTTCTTCATCGCGTCCGGGTTCGCCTTACCGATGAATTGCAGCACCTTGATACCGTTGCTCACCGAAGCTTTCGCCACGATCTCCTCTTTCAAGCGCATGGACTTCTCGCGAATATAATCCTCGATCTGTTTCCTCATCTCGGAGCTTTCCTCGATAGATTTCTTCATGGCCTGCACCAAGTTGGGCATATTATTCATCAACGAGCGTACCTCGCGAAGCAAATCCTGCTGCATATGTACGTATTCCTCCGCGCCCTCAGCCGTAACAGCCTCGATACGGCGGACACCCGCAGCGATAGAGCTCTCGCCCGTGATATGCAAAGAGCCGATCATACCGGTAGCCGGGATATGCGTACCACCACATAGCTCGACGGAGCTTCCGTATTTCACGACGCGTACCTCATCTCCATACTTCTCGCCAAACAGGGCCATAGCACCTAGCGCCTTAGCCTCCGCTATCGGCATATTACGACGTTCTTCCAACGGGAAGTTCGCACGGATCTTCTGGCCGACCAAGAGTTCCACCTTGCGAATCTCCTCCTCCGTCACTTTCTGGAAATGAGAGAAGTCGAAGCGCAAAGAATCAGGAGCGACATAAGAGCCCTTCTGTTCCACGTGCGTACCCAGCACCTCACGCAACGCCTCATGCAAAAGGTGCGTAGCGGAGTGGTTGCACTCGCTTTGGATACGCTTTTTCCCATTGATCCTCGCGGTAAAAGTAGTGGTTACGTCCTTCGGTAATCGGGTCACCAAATGAACCGGCAGGTTGTTCTCGCGCTTCGTATCCACCACGTCGATCTTCTCATCGTCGGCGATCAACCAACCCGTATCACCTACCTGTCCGCCCATCTCCGCATAGAACGGGGTTTGATCCAGAACGATCTGGTATAATACTTTATTCTTTTGCTTGATCTGGCGATAACGCAAGATCTCCGCGTCGCACTCAAACAAATCATAACCCACGAACTTACATTCGCCTTCTTTCAGCGTGATCCAGTCGCCTGTCTCGATAGCGGCGGCGTTGCGAGCGCGTTCTTTCTGCTGCTGCATAGACTTATTGAACGCTTCGATATCGGCCTCCATGCCGTTCTCGCGAAGGATCAATTCCGTCAAGTCCAACGGGAATCCGTAGGTATCATATAACGTAAAGGCATCTACGCCGTTCAAGATAGTCTTGCCGGCAGCCTTCGTCTCCTCCATTTTCTTATCCAGCAAACGGATACCGGTCTCCAAGGTACGAAGGAACGACTCTTCCTCTTCCTTGACAACCTTCTCGATCAAGCCCCCTTGGGCGATCAATTCCGGATAAGCGTCGCCCATCGTCTCGATCAATATGGGCAAAAGCTTATACATAAACGCTTCCTTACGATCCAAGAACGTATAGCCGTAACGAACGGCACGACGCAAGATACGGCGGATCACATAACCGGCCTTGGCGTTGGAAGGCAACTGCCCGTCCGTGATAGCGAAAGCGATCGTACGGATGTGGTCGGCGATCACACGCATGGCGATGTCTTGCTGTTGATCCTTACCGTAAGTAGTACCCGCCATTCCCGCGATTACCTTGATGATCGGTTGGAATACGTCCGTATCATAATTGGAGGTCTTACCTTGCAATGCCATACACAGACGCTCGAATCCCATACCGGTATCGATTACCTTCGCCGGTAGCGGCTCCAAGGAGCTATCCGCCTTACGGTTGAATTGCATGAACACGAGGTTCCAGATCTCGATTACTTGCGGATGATCCTTATTTACCATATCCGCGCCGCTGCGTGCCGCACGCTCCTCGTCCGAACGAAGATCGATATGGATCTCGGAACAGGGACCGCAAGGACCCGTATCCCCCATTTCCCAGAAGTTATCATGTTTGTTACCGTTCAAGATATGATCTTTCGGCAAATATTGCTCCCAATAGCCAGCAGCCTCGTTATCTCGGTCTAAGCCTTCGGCGGGGCTTCCCTCGAATACGGTGGCGTACAGACGCTCCGGATTCAGCTTCAACACCTCTACCAGGTACTCCCAAGCCCAGTTGATCGCCTCTTTCTTGAAATAATCGCCAAACGACCAGTTGCCGAGCATCTCAAACATCGTATGGTGATAGGTATCATGTCCTACCTCCTCTAAATCGTTATGCTTACCGCTAACACGAAGACATTTCTGAGAGTCCGCGACACGAGGATACTTACGGGGCACGTTGCCCAAGATAATATCTTTAAACTGATTCATTCCCGCGTTCGTAAACATCAACGTGGGGTCACCCTTTACCACCATTGGAGCGGAAGGCACGATCTGGTGCTCCTTTGAAGCGAAGAATTGCTTGAAGGATTCACGGATTTCTTTTGCTGTCAACATAATCTATTTATATAGTTCTCGTTAATATTCTGAAAAACAATTTGCAAAAGTACTCTAAATTATTATTTTTGCGTGCATTCTGATAACAAAAAATGTAGATGAAACTCTTTAAAAGTCGCAAAACATACTATTTATACAATCCGAACACCCTCAATTATGAGCGTGTATATCCATCTAGCAAAGATCGGCTGTTCACCGTTCTCCGCCATTTAAGCACCGGAATAGCGTTCGGCGTAGCCACTTTTTTCGTCATGATGCATCTGGTGGACTCGCCGATGGAATCTCAGCTACGTAAGGAGAACCGCCTATTGCAAACCCAATACGAGGTGCTTTCCCTTCGCTTAAATAGCGCGTTGGACGTATTGGATGATATCCAGCAACGTGACGAGAATCTGTACCGGGCTATCTTCCAGGCCGAGTCCATACCCGAATCCGTCCGGAAGGCCGGGTTTGGAGGGACAAACCGTTACGAGCATTTGATAAACCTCTCCAATCCCGAGCTCGTGGTCTCTACTACCCAAAAGATGGATATGCTACGTAAGCAATTATACATCCAGTCCAATTCCTTGGAGGAGCTGATCTCTCTGGGGAAGAACCAAGAAGAGAGAAGTAAATGTATCCCGGCGATCCAGCCGATTTCCAATAAGGATCTGCGCCGTACCGCTTCCGGCTATGGTATGCGTATCGACCCGATTTACCGTACGCCCCGTTTCCATTCCGGAATGGATTTCTCGGCTAAAGTAGGAACGGAGATCTACGCAACAGGGAATGGCGTAGTCACTTTCGCCGCTTGGAAACAGGGATACGGAAATTGTTTGATTATCGATCATGGCTACGGCTATCAGACCTTATACGGTCATATGAGCAAGTTCAAGAAACGTGTCGGACAGAAGGTTACTCGTGGAGAGGTGATTGGCGAGGTTGGGAATACAGGAAAGTCTACGGGGCCTCACTTACATTATGAGGTAGTCGTACGAGGGAAGAATGATAATCCGTCCAAATACTATTACATGGATCTCTCGCCCGAGGAATACGATCGTATGATCCAGATCGCCGAGAATCATGGTCAGGTTATGGATTAAACCTCATTAGCAATATGAGTCTAAAAAAGAATAAAGAGCTTAAGCTATATTTCTCCATCAGCGAGGTGGCGCAGATGTTCGACGTGAACGAGTCCACCCTTCGCTTTTGGGAGAAGGAGTTTGATATCATCAATCCAAGGAAGACGAGCAAAGGTACCCGTTTTTACAAGCAGGAGGATATCGATGCCGTACGCCTTATCTACCATTTGGTAAAAGAGAGAGGGATGACCTTGGCCGGCGCACGGCAAAAACTGAAGGACAATAAAGAGACGACGATCCGGCAAGAAGAGATCGTAAACCGCTTGAAACAGATCAAAGAAGAACTGTTAGCGATGAAAGACGCGTTCGATGCTTTTGCCCCGAAAGTGTGATTATTCTGTTGATAAAACCAGAACAAAACCGTACCTTCGTCCCCAATTTAATAAAACATAAGCAATAAAATACAAGACATGGAAATTACAGGGAAAATCATTCAAGTCCTACCGGAAGTAGGCGGTATCAGCAAAGCCGGAAACGAATGGAAGAAACAAGAGTATGTATTAGAGACACACGATCAATACCCCAAGAAGGTATGCTTCCAGATCTTCGGAGCGGACAAGATTGCGCAAGCGAACATCCAACCGGGACAGGAACTTACGGTTTCTTTCGACATTGACAGCCGCGAGTATCAAGGCCGCTGGTTCAC
Organism: Parabacteroides sp.; assembly: GCA_028689545.1. Taxonomy (GTDB): domain Bacteria; phylum Bacteroidota; class Bacteroidia; order Bacteroidales; family Tannerellaceae; genus Parabacteroides. Next base: position 43,092 of record JAQVCX010000014.1, on the reverse strand, counting down.
CAATATCAACGCATGGAAAGTAGACCATTCGGAGGCGACAGTTCCTCAAGCCGCCCCGATGGGAGTAACTCCGGACAATTTCGCTCCGGCTTCCGCTCCTACAGCGCCAGCCTCATCCGCCCCCGATTTTGGCCCGGCCAATCCTATTGATGATTTGCCATTCTAAGAGGAATGGATATCGTATTATTAATTGGCGGTTTACTACTTATTTTGGTCGGGGCTAACGCCTTGACAGATGGTGCCGCCTCGGTAGCCAAGCGCTTCAATATCTCTAGCTTAGTAATTGGGTTGACTATTGTGGCGTTTGGGACTTCCGCACCGGAATTAACGGTCAGTGTCGTATCCGCCTTGAAAGGAAGCTCGGATATCGCGATGGGTAATGTAATAGGAAGTAATATATTTAATACCTTGATGATTGTAGGCTGTACGGCCGCTATCGTACCGATCTGCGTCACAAAAGGCACGCTGAGCAAAGAGATCCCTCTTTGCGTGCTTGCCTCAATCGTATTATTTATTTGCGCGAATGACGTTTTGATCAACGGCGCGTCGCAAAACAGTATCAGCGGTAGCGACGGGTTGTTACTATTATGCTTCTTCGCTATTTTCCTTGGCTATACATTCGCGATCGCACATAATGGAGAGGGAAATGGAGAGAGCACGATTAAGATCATGCCCATCTGGAAAGCGAGTTTATTCATCATTGGCGGATTGGTAGGTTTGGTTTACGGAGGACAATTCTTCGTGGACGGGGCTTCTGGTATCGCCCGTGGACTGGGTGTCAGCGAATCTATTATCGGTTTGACTTTAGTGGCCGGAGGAACCTCTCTTCCTGAGTTAGCGACTTCCGTAGTGGCCGCATTAAAAAAGAACCCGGAGATGGCTATCGGAAACGTTATCGGCTCCAACCTCTTCAATGTCTTCTTCGTATTAGGTTGTAGCGCGACAATCATGCCGATGAACATACAAGGCATTACCAATCTGGATCTGGGTGTCTTGATCGGTTCTTGCGTATTGCTTTATATTTTCGGGCTTTTCTTCAAGAAACGGACAATCACCCGCATAGAGGGAATCGCGTTGATCGCTTGCTATATTACCTACACGGCCTACTTAATTAGTTGACAGTTGACAAGTGACAGTTGACAGTTAAATTACCGCTTGTCGCAACTGTCAACTGTCACTTGTCAACTATCAACTATCACTCCGCTACCCGTCCGACAGTTTTTATATTTTGTATCTTCGACAAAGTCACGCACATCTTCTGGATATCTTCTACGTCGTGCACTTTCATCTTTATCTTACCTTCGAATACGCCATCTTTCGCCTCAATCAGCAGGCGCATGATATTTACGTTGAAATCCTCGGAAATCGTTTTCGTGATCGTATTTAATACGCCTATCGAGTCTATACCTTTCACCTCTAGCGTGGCCTCAAAAGAAGCGTTCATATGGCTACTCCAAACCGTATTCAAGATACGTTCGCCAAAGCTACTTTTCAAGCGCATGGCGATCGGACAGGAACGTTTGTGAACCACCACGTTTCCATCGTCATTGATAAAGCCTAAAGAGTCATCTCCCGGAATCGGCTTACAGCATTCGGCAATCACATAATTACGCTCGAAAGCCTCCTCTTTCAATAAATAAGGCTTTTTCTTGTCATATTTAGGTTTCTCTTTCTTGGTTTCCTCCTCCTCGGATTCTTTCACCTTCTTGGAAGTGACACCCAGCGCCTGTTTCACGTACTTGAACAAGACATTATCCGTCTTCTCCTTCAACAGCTTCTTTAAATTCTCGGGTAAAACCACATCCCCCTTCTCCACCGCATAGAAGAACTCCTCGCGCTTAGAGAATCCAAAGTACATACCTAATTTGTCCAGATTGGATGTGCTCGCCTCAAGCTCCGAACGCTTGAAGGCATCAAGCACTTTTATCTCTCCATACTTAGCGACCTCTTTACGGACACGCTTTAATACGGCATCGATCTTCGCACGAGCCTTAGCGGTAGTCACGAAGTTCAACCATTCCGGTTGCGGCTCCTGAGAACGGGAAGTCAACACCTCCACCTGATCTCCACTGGACAACGGATGGCTCAATGGCACCAAACGATGGTTTACCTTAGCGCCTATACATTTATTACCGATATCGGAGTGAAGCGCATAAGCGAAATCCAAGGCGGTAGCCCCTTGGGGCAATGTCTTTATATCTCCTTTCGGAGTGAAAACAAATATCTCGGAAGTAAATAAGTTCAGTTTGATCGTATCCAAGAAATCCAGCGCATTCGGGTCCGGACTCTCCAAGATCTCGGTAATGGTTTGTATCCATTTATCCAATTCCGTATCCTCCTCCACGTTGGATTCCTTGTATTTCCAATGGGCGGCGAAGCCTTTCTCGGCGATATCATCCATACGGCGGCTACGAATCTGGATCTCTACCCATTGTCCATCCGGTCCCATAACGGTCAGATGAAGCGCTTGATAACCGTTCGCTTTCGGGCGGCTCACCCAATCGCGGATACGGTCGGGACGAATCCGGTAAATATCCGTAATAGCCGAGTAGATATCCCAACATTGGTTTTTCTCGTCCACACCGGGAAGCGGGTCAAAAATAACGCGGACCGCATAAATATCATAAATATCCTCGAAAGCGACCCCCTTGCTTTCCATCTTATTCCAAATGGAATAGACCGATTTTACACGGGCTCGCATCTCATACTGAAGTCCCATCGATTTCAGCTTCTCGTCTACAGGGGCGGCGAAATGCTCGAATAATTTATTACGGCTCTCTTCCGTCGCTTTCAACTTAGCGTTGATGAAGTCATATTCTTGCGGATGCTCGTATTTAAAACTCAAATCCTCCAGTTCCGTCTTAATAGAGAAGAGCCCCAGACGATGCGCCAGAGGAGCATATAGATAAAGCGTCTCGCCCGCGATCTTAAATTGCTTGGCGGGAAGCATGGAGCCCAACGTCCTCATATTATGAAGACGATCCGCGATCTTGATTAGAATCACCCGTATATCGTCGCTCATAGTCAGAAGCAACTTACGGAAGTTCTCGGCCTGAGCCGAGGCCTGTTCCCCGAAAATACCACCGGATATCTTCGTCAAGCCATCCACGATCTGGGCGATCTTGTCTCCGAACATATCCCGGATATCCTCCACCGTATACTCGGTATCCTCCACGACATCATGTAATAACGCAGAGCAAATAGAAGTAGAGCCCAAACCCATCTCCCGGCACACGACACGAGCCACGGCGATAGGATGCATTATATAAGGTTCGCCGGAACGCCGTTTCACGCCGGCGTGCGCTTGATTGGCGAAATTAAAAGCTTTCGTAATTCGTTCGACCTTACGGCGGTGGTTCGATTTTAAATAATCGTTCAACAATGCGTTGAACCCATCTTGTATCATCTGCTCATCCGCTGAGAGAGCGGGTGCGGGCGCGGCCTCACTCATTCCTTTTATATTTTTTGTGTCCATTGTATCGTCCATGGTTTTACACCTCCCATTTTTATACTGTATGCCACAAATATATACAAATATTTGGAAGGAAACCCTAACAAAAGACAAAAATAGAATATCTGCTCATTAAATATGGATTCCATAGGCGTGTTTGACCTCGTCCATGACGAAAGTACTTCTCAATGAGCCCAAACTATCGATCGTACCTAACACATTTAAAATAAACTCTTGATAATACTTCATATTGGGAGCATGTATCTTCAATAAGTAGTCATAATCGCCTGAAATATTATAGCACTCCGTTACTTCGGGGATTTCTTGGATAATCCGGGTAAACTCAGAAGCGATATCCTTATTTAGCCGAACCAGCTTCACGCTACAAAAGACAACAAAACCTTGATTCAGCTTCTCCGCGTCTAATACCGCTATATACTTCTTTATATATCCACTATTCTCAAGACGTTTCAAACGCTCGAACACTGGGGTTGACGAGAGACTGACGCTTGCCGCCAACTCTTTCGTAGTCAACCGGGCATTATCTTGTAACGTTCGGAGGATTTGCAGATCCACCTTGTCTAACTTATCTGAGACATTCATAAGAAAAAAATTCTATCGGATTGATTCTTCAGCGTCCTTCGCCGAAGCTATATTCTATTTATAGCCCCAAAAATAGCATTATTATCTATATTTTCAACGAATCTTGTTCGAAAAGAACAGACATCATACATTTGCCATCAGAATAACAACTAAAAAAGGAATAGAACTATGGCAACAAAGAAATTACATTTCGAGACATTACAACTTCATGTAGGACAAGAACAACCGGATCCCGCTACCGACGCACGCGCGGTACCCATCTATCAAACAACCTCCTATGTATTCCATAACGCACAACATGCGGCAGACCGTTTCGGCCTACGTGACGCGGGGAATATTTACGGACGTTTGACAAACTCCACGCAAGGTGTTTTCGAGGCACGTGTAGCCGCTTTGGAAGGCGGTGTGGCAGGTCTGGCGGTGGCCTCGGGAGCAGCGGCTGTCACCTATGCGTTACAGAATATATTGAGAGCAGGAGATCATATTGTAGCGGCAGATAATTTGTATGGCGGTTCCTTCAATCTGATCACCCATACACTGGCCTCCCAAGGCATCTCTAATACGATTATCAATGTAAACGATCTAAACGCATTAGAAGTAGCCATCCAGGAAAATACGAGAGTGATTTATGTAGAGACATTCGGAAACCCTAACTCTGACGTAACGAATCTGGACGCGGTAGCAGAAGTCGCCCACCGTCACCATATCCCATTAATCGTAGACAACACGTTCGGAACTCCCTACTTAATTCGTCCGATCGAACATGGGGCCGACGTTGTCGTTCATTCCGCCACAAAGTTTATAGGGGGACATGGGAGTAGCCTAGGAGGCGTAATCGTAGACGGAGGTACTTTCGACTGGAAAGCGAATGCCGATAAGTTTCCTACATTAGCTAAACCAGACCCGAGTTACCATGGAGCCATATTCGCGGACGTAGCAGGTTCCGCCGCCTTTGTCACCCGTATCCGTGCGGTCGTTCTTCGCGATACCGGGGCAACGATCTCCCCTTTCAACGCCTTTATCTTATTGCAAGGATTAGAGACCTTATCCCTACGCGTGGAACGCCATGTAGCGAACGCGTTGAAAGTAGTGGATTATTTATCAAAACATCCGAAAGTAGAAAAGGTGAATCATCCATCCCTTCCTACCCACCCGGACCACGAACTTTACAATAAATATTTCCCGAATGGTGCCGGTAGCATCTTCACATTCGAGATCAAAGGCGGGCAGGAAGCCGCTTGGAAATTCATCGACTCACTAGAGATCTTTTCCCTACTGGCGAATGTCGCCGACGTAAAGAGCCTTGTCATTCATCCATACACGACCACTCATTCCCAGATGAGCCCGGAAGAACTTGCCCAACAGCACATAACACCATCCACCATACGCTTGAGCATCGGAACCGAGTATATAGATGATATTATAGATGATCTGGATCAAGCTTTCGCTAAGATCTAAAAGCGTGAGGCGATCCCTGTTCTACACAAGGATCGCCTTTCTAATCAGCATCACATCAAGTCAAGGTACGGTCATTTATTCTCAGCCAAATAGATATCCGTAAATGTCACAGCGCCGGTTAATCGGTTATTGTTGTTAGTTACATTTAACAATGTGACATACTTGCGATACTGATCGGCGGTCAACGCCTCTTTCATCAGCTTCAGATTGCCATACACGGCTTTCTGCAATCGTTCATCCTGACGCTTCAGGTCTTTACTCAAACCCTTTCTTTGTTCTTGTACAAAATAATCATTAATGTTAAATACCTCCTCCATTTGGGAAGGAGCCAATCCCAGATAAGAACTCAATCGGCTAAACTCTACCGCAAACGGTTCTTTATTCCCATATTCATTCACACATTGCGCTTTCGCGAAATTCATTGTAGCACTCATTCCTAAAACTGCTACCGCCATAATTAACTTTCTCATAATACCTACAATTTACCTATTACAATAACCATTCACAAAACAAACACTCATTTCAGAGAGAAGATAGCCTAAACATTCTTTTGCCTCGGACTAACCCTTTTTTTACAAACCTATTAACCTATCTAATATGTATGATCTCCTTGTTTATATCGCAAAGATGAGGAATTATTGAATTGGTAGTTGCCGATTATTGACGAAAAGGAAAAAATGGGGATTAAACACGAATATGGCTAAGAAACACTTACTATCCAAGACTTAAACTCGGATGCTTTATTCTTACTAATATATATACGCTCAGGCACTTCTATATCCAAAGTCACGAGCAAACGGCTATCAAACCAAATCGTTATGTCCTTTATGCTATCACGAGCAACGATAAATTGCTTATTCGCACGGATAAAATCAACGGGACTTAAAATAGAGATTATTTGTTCCAATGTTTTAGCATATGGATACGAATTACCCGTCTTTAAATAAACAGATGTATTCTTATCGGCCGTATAGAAACAGGATACTTCTTTCAAACTAATAGGCAACAATTTATCTCTAACAGGAATCAGCAGTTTATCCTTGTATTTAGGGGTAATAGATAGCTGTGTTAATTGAGATAAATAATGAATCATATCCTGATGATTCCACCGGCTAAACTTATCTAAGGCCCGTTTCAATTCTTCCGGCTTAATAGGCTTCAAGATATAGTCTATGCTGTTTACCTTGAAAGCGTCGATCGCATATTGATCGTACGCCGTAGTAAAGATGATCGGTACCTCCACCTCTATCTGGTCAAAAATAGCGAAAGCGGAACCGTCTGATAAATGAATATCCATAAAAATCAAATCCGGCCTCGGATTGGCTTGCAGCCAACGTACCGTTTGCCGGACACTCTCCGTATTTCCCATGACCTCAATCGTGGGATCTATCGCAACCAACATATCCGCTAAGTTCTCATAAGCGGCAGTCTCGTCCTCTACGATCAGTATTCTCATATAGCATTATTTTAGGGGTAGGTAAACCTGAAACTTATCCTCATCAGATTCTACCCGTATTTGTTTATTCATTAATAACAAGAAACGATTCTCCAGATTCTTAAGCCCGGTTCCATTCGTATCCGGCAAGGTCAATTTCGGATAGATTGGATTAGAGACAACCAGTTCCATCCGCTCATTCAGCCGGATCAAGATATCCATCCGGTGCTCACTGTCTATAATATTATGTACCGTCACGTTCTCTACCAACGGAAGCAAAGATAATACGGGTATCCGCAAGTTCCGCTTATCCTCTGGCACTTCGATCGTAAAAGTAAGCTTATTGGCGAAACGGACTACCATTACATGCTGAAAAGCCTCTATAAACGTAAGCTCCTCCGACAGAGGGACCAAATTCTTTTTATCACTCTGAAGGATATAGCGGAATATATCGGACAATTTCGTAACATACAACAAGGTATTCTCATCGTTTTTCTTCCGGATCAAGGAGGAGATCCCATTCAATGAATTGAAAAAGAAATGCGGATTGATCTGGTTGACCAAAGCATCGCAACGGCTCTGCAAGTTCTCTACACGCAGATTCTCTATCTCTTGCTCTTTTTCCCGTTGCTTAGTAAAAAGCATCGATATATATCCTATAAAAGTACATAACAGGCAAGTAACAAAAAACTGGAAGATCAAGATACTGCCCATGCAATCCGTCTTACGGGTACAAAATGAGATCCCGAAAGAAATCGCCGCGTAAAACAGATAAGCGATAAAAGAAAACAAGAAATTATTCCACAGCCGTTTCGTAAACAACGATGTCTGAAGCTTACCCAGATTATACCGTAGCAACAGATAGATAAACGCAAAGAAGAATAGAAAACGATACGTGAAAAACGCAAAGAAACCAAAGTACTCAGACTTGCTTAGGAAACTCAATTCCCAAGGTACCCATGCGATATTCGTATAGATAATAAAGACTGCGCTAATCAAGCTGACCAGCGGGAGCTTCCGTGAAATAGATGTCTCGAATGAACTCATAAATATCCTCTAATTTTTCAAAATACAAAGTAACATCAATTCTCCACGACCTCTCTCATTGTTAGAAGCAAAACGAAAAAAAGAAGATTGAAAACGAAAAAACAACCGGCTATCCGACAGGGATCTTCAAGACCTGACCCGGACGTATATCGGGACTGGATAGACCATTCACCTTTTGTAAAGCCGCCGTACTGACCCCCGGATACTTTTTCGAGATAGAGTATAAGGAATCTCCCGATCGTACCTTGTAAGACACAAAGCCTTCCTGGTTGGTGACAGATGATGGCTGGGTTCTCTTTTTAGCCGGGGCTGAAGCGACAGAAGATTTCTCCGCAGGTTTCGCCGTCATCTTAGTCGAAGCGGAGGCAAAAGCCACCCCTCCATTGTCCACGTATAACTTCAGCCGTTTTCCTTTCGCTACCCGGTTGGAGCCTAGTCCGTTCCATTTACGAATATCTTTCGCTGTCACTCCGTAGCGATTAGCGACCGTATAGAGATTCTCACCTTTCAATACCACATGGGTGATTTTCTCCCGAGTCGCTCCACTAGGTAAAGATCCATTAGCGTTATCCGCGGAAACGCAATTCGCCAACAGTTCCTCGATCCGATGCGTATAGACCGTATCTTCTTTATCGATAAAAGCATAGGTTTCAGCCGCAGGCAACTTCAAGACCGAAGGGCGGGTATTGCCCGGGACGATGTCTCTTTTATATTGTGGATTTAACGCGCGCAACGTCTCGATATCTACTTGCAACAGATCCGATACCTGCTGCAAATGCAGGGCATTACTCACCATCACCGTATCCGTGGCTAGCGGCAAACTGGTTTGCATCGGACAGATGTTATGCTCGCAATAATAATTCATGACGTAATTGGCGGCGATAAATAAGGGAACGTACGAACGAGTCTCTTTCGGTAAATAAGGGAAGATATCCCAGAAGTCCGTCTTGCCCCCCGAACGACGGATCGCCTTATTCACGTTGCCCGGCCCGCAATTATAAGAGGCCAACACTAAGTTCCAATCTCCATAGATGGCGTACATATCCTTAAAATACTCACAAGCTGCCTCGGTCGCTTTCAAGGGATCCCGGCGCTCGTCCACCAAGCTGTTAATCTCCAAGCCATAGCTCTTACCCGTAGGAAGCATGAATTGCCATAAACCGCAAGCGCCCACACGAGAGAGGGCTACCGGATTCAAGGCACTTTCCACGACGGCGAGATATTTCAATTCAATGGGTAAGCCATGCTCGTCCAGCACCTGCTCGATGATCGGAAAATAAAAGTCCGCCATCCCTAGCATATAACGCACCAGATTTCGCTTACGCTCCGCATATAAGTCGATGCAATCACGCACGATATTGTTGTAGGGTAAAGCGATCACGCTAGGTAGCCTGTCCAGGCGATCGATATAGACCGAATCCGGGAAATAAACATTCGCGTCGTCGTCATGGCAAAAGTCCTCTCTCTTCGAGAAATATTGCACATGCCAAGTACGGAGCAAACTATCCACGTTCGCGTCCAAGCTTTCCGGAATCAATCCGACCTCAGCCTCCAGCGAGCTTAAGGTATCTTTTTCCTCAATTCGGGTCTCTTCCTGCGCGTAGACCAATGAAACCAAAGAATTTAAACAAATGAGTGCTAGCAGGTATCTTTTCATGTGATATCAGAATTTTAGACTGCAATTCAATCCGTAAGTACTAGGCGTGACACTGGTCTTCGGACTAACAACCGGCTCCAAATGCAAGGATAAATCCGGTGATATATCAAAATCGAACAACTGGGCATCCACGTAAGCATCCACGATACTCAACGCATATACCCCGACCGTAATAATTATACTCAAGTCTCTATAGCGACGATAATAATCCTTCTGCCTTTTCAATTGATCCTTGAAGTTGGCATTATTAATCGCGTCCGCGGCATCCATGGAAGTCAAGTCTTGCCAACTTTTACTCCAAGCATCCGGCTTATCGAGGTTCTTAGCGGCATCATACATGATATCCTTATAAGCCGTCGAATAATCCTTATAATTCTTGTTATTCCAAGTCACGGCATACATACATCCCATCAAGCCCCCGTAAACGATCGGCAATTTCCAATATTTCCGGTTATAGATCTGTCCCATACCCGGTATCAAGGCGAACAAGACCGCTTTTGTCGGATTTGGCTTAAAAGCCAGTTTCATCTTCACGTCCGGTACACCTACCGAATCGGCCGCCATCAAGACGGCTTGCACGGTAGAATCCGGAGCGGCTACCTCCACGGAATCGGGAACGATGGCAGAAACGGCTTTCTCCGTCTTATCTTCCTGCGCGTTACCCATCCCGGCATAACACATGAATCCGATCAAAAGGAGTATGATTCGATTTCTCATTTCAATTTATCCAGTAACCCGATCAATTGCTCCAACTCTTCTTCCGTGGCGAAAGGAATCGTAATCTTACCCTTTCCCTTCTCATTGCAAGTCAACTGCACTTTCGTATTGAAGTAACGAGACAAATGATCTTTCAGCAATTTAAACTCTTCCGGAAGGATCGGCTTACGATCCGATTTTTTCTTTGCCGGCAATTCCGGTTGTATTCCATCGGCTATATTACGCACCATCTCCTCCACGTTACGAACGGAGAGTCCTTGGTCCAATATCTGCTCATATAAGGCCAATTGAACCTCCGGATCATCCACCGGGATCAATGCCCGGGCATGTCCCATATCGATTTTCTTGTCCTTCAACCCTACTTGGATCTCGGCGGGAAGTTTCAATAAACGGAGGTAATTGGCGATCGTAGCGCGCTTCTTTCCTACCCTATCGCTCAGCCCCTCTTGGGTCAAGCCGTAATTATCGATTAATTTCTGATAAGCTAACGCGATTTCGATAGAGTTCAAGTCCTCCCGTTGGATATTCTCTATCAACGCCATCTCCACCACGTTCTCGTCGGCAGCCGTCTTGATATAAGCGGGGATACGATCCAGGCCCGCGTTAAGCGACGCGCGATAACGGCGTTCGCCAGAGATGATCATATATTGCTCGGGGCCGATCTCCTTCAACGTAATCGGCTGGATCACGCCCAACGAGCGGATAGAGGTAGCCAGCTCTGCCAAGGTCTCTTCCTCAAAGACAGATCGAGGTTGCTCCGGATTAGGCTGGATCTTGCTTAACTCGATCTCACTAATAGACGATGAACCGCCTGTCTTCAGGTCATCCATCGTAATTAACGCGTCTAATCCACGGCCTAGCGCCGATCTTTTTAATGCTGCCATAATCCTTTATTTTTTTCTATAATCTCCTGCGCCAACTGCATATGGTTGATAGATCCTTTCGAATCCGCGTCATACAAGAGGACAGGTTTACCATAACTGGAAGCCTCGCTCAACTTCACGTTTCGTTGGATCACGGTAGTAAACACCAAGTCGCGGAACGGACGTTTCACTTCCTCATAAATCTGGTTCGCCAAACGCAGGCGTGAGTCATACATAGTCAAGAGGAATCCCTCTATCTCCAGCGCCGGGTTCAGCTTTGATTTGATAATCTTGATCGTATTCAACAGCTTACTGATACCTTCCAAGGCGAAATACTCGCATTGTACCGGGATGATCACCGAATCGGCGGCTGTCAAGGCATTCACGGTTATCAATCCCAAAGAAGGAGAGCAGTCGATCAGGATAAAGTCGTACGTCTCTTTCAGCGGAGTCAAAATCTGCTTCAAGATCCGTTCACGATTCTCCAAGTTTAGCATCTCTATCTCCGCTCCCACCAAATCAATATGAGAGGGGATGATATCCAGCCCTTCCACTTCCGTCTGCGTGATAGCGCCGCTCGCGTCGTCACCGTTCACCAGACATTCATAGATAGAAAGTTCCACATTTCGTATATCCACACCCAGACCGGATGAGGCATTCGCCTGCGGATCAGCGTCTACTACCAGCACCTTTTTCTCAAGGGCGGCCAACGACGCAGCCAGATTAATCGTGGTGGTTGTCTTCCCAACTCCACCCTTCTGATTTGCCAAAGCGATAATCTTTCCCATACTATACCTAATTAATTCGAGGGCAAAACTAAACATTAAAAATCGAACCCAACAGGGTTCAATCAAAACAATGTTTGTTTTGTTGATAAATCGCCCTAACTGTTGATAACTCGCAAATATAAGCAGAATAAATTAAATAGAGGGTTATAAGGCTGGTATATAGGTGTTTTTTTGAAATGATAACGAAGTTTTAACACGCATCTAAGTTCATCGCATTCAACCGTCGGCGAAAAGCGATCGCTATATTCTTACGTGCGAACTCATTCAATCCCCTAAATGTGGTACGCTGTTTCAGTTCCTCTAAGGGCATCGTGAAGAGTAACTTGGCTAAACACTCATCCGCAAAAGAATTAGAGACCACATTCACACCCGTAAAATCCAATACGACTTTCTCATTCTCCGCGATCAGTCGCAATAACAACTCACGAACTTTCTCGCCGAGTTGTCTGGTACCCAAGTTCTCATTTATCGTGACAAATTCAAATATAGTCATTTTATTCATTGCTTTTATATTACATACAGACCCATCCCATCCTTCGGGCTAAGTCCTGAAATATATTTTTATCGCAGGAAGGCACTTTTATCGTATAGATATCAGACTCTGACATCTTATACACAACTAACCATCTGTATCCATAGTCGAACTCCTTTCTTTTATATATTCTTTCGAGAAAATCCTCTAATCATAAGCGATCCTAGTGATTAACACAAAGTTAGAATAGATTTCCTAACGACAAACAAAAAGGCTCATCAAAATACATCAGCGATGTTTATTTTATTTATTCTTAGCCTTCCCTTTTGAGGATTCCCCAGATACCATTCTGACAATTTGTAATATCAACTCCCGGAGAATCGATTTTTCCGGGCATACGGACAGCTCGTGCTCAAATACGAGAAAGAAATTCGGCAATCATCTGCATGATAACTCTTTATCGAAAAACGGCCTTTCATTCTAGCGGAATTAATTCATCGTAATTCATATCCATTGGGTTATTTGGGCGATTCCATAGGGTTACGACAGGGAAGTAACTGGGTTACGATGCCTATTCACGACTATTAGCAACCCTATCCATGACTGTTTACGATGCCCAACGGCACTATTGGCGTTGCCCAACGCGACCTATCGCATAGGCTTCTGCCACCTATCGTGTACAAAAAGGGGGCTTTTCACATAAAAAGCGCCGTTTATAGTCATCTCCTTTCTGCTATCCTATGCCCTCCGCAGGATAGGGTTGTCACACATATAGCTATTTATCAATCAAAAAGAAAGAATAACGCTTATCTCATCGACAGAAGCACTCGTAACGCAACGCACAAAAGCCCCGCCGAAATACATCGACGGGGCTTATCTTATGAACTGTGTCTTTCCTTACGGAAATTCGATCAATTTTCTACTTACTTAACGATTGTCTTAACAGCATCCTCACCCTCAACAGCTACAGCTACGATACCAGCAGGTACAGCGATAGTAGCGTTGTCTGAAGAAAGAACTGTCTCAGCAACAACCTTACCTAAGATGTTAGAGATAACTACTGACTTACCAGCAGCGCCTTGAACAGTTACAGTACCGTTGCCAGCGATTACAGATACGCCTTCTACAGAAACTTCGTCGTTAGAAGTTACCATATCCTCAGCGGCAGTCTTCTGGTATGCGTTGAATACCAATGCACCGTCACCACCTGTCTTAGCAGCGTCGAATGTAGATTCTTGCTCTGTCAATACCAAGCAACCATTGTGCATCTTCAACCATGCGGCTGCTGTCTTAGGAGCGATAGCGCGGGCAAGTTCGCCTACACCATAAGTCTGATATTTAGTATCACCTGTACCGTAGACATTAGACTCGAACAAGAATTGGTTGTTCACGCCTTCTTGACCATCAGCATAAGCGATCATAGACTTCTCAGGACTTACATAACGGAATGACCAAGTTACGTTCTTATGGTTGTCACCAGACAATACGTTAACGAATGTCGGATAGTTCTTTCTTGTATCAGCCAAGATAGACTCTACTCCAGTGTTCTTCAACTGCTCGATAGTCATAGCTTTGTATTTGCCTGTCAAGACGATCAAAGTATCAGCATACTTGATAGCCGGAACGAAACCTACGCGAGTATAGCTACTGTTGGAAACAGCTGCCGTGTTGAACAAGTACGGATTCAAAGCAGCCTTGTTAGTCTTCACTGAATCAGAGAAGTTCACTAAGTACTTACCATAGATGAAGGCCGGAGTCTTCACGTGCTCTGCGTGGCTACAATGTGCAGCGTCTACCTTATTACCTGCGTTGTCATAGTGATTGTGCTCATACGTACACGGAATGATCTTCTCACCCTCAACCAAGGCAGAGTTCGTAGAGATCAAATATTGAGGTTTGATGTTACCTAAACCACGGTTCAACCATGCTGAATCAATACGGAAAGCCAAATGACCCTTCGCTACATCCTTAGCCCAGATACCTGCGTAATCAACAGTCTCCGTAGTCAAGTTCTTGTTCCACTCATCCATCAAATATTCCTGACGGATAGACTCTACGAAATACAAGCTATCAATAGAATCGTCAGCGTTCTCACCTACAGCGGCGTTATTGAAACGACGATACAACGGAGTCTCATCATTCGTGATATAGAAAGCAGAAGTTCTTGTCTCTCTCAAAGATTGAGCTCTCAAAGAAGCGGTAGCGTCATAATCAGATACACCAGCCTTGTAGTTGCGGATCGTATTATCAGCATCAGCCTCTAGGATAGCGTAGTAATGAGATTTTGCAGCACCTTCCGTACGCTCGATACAGTTATTAGCCTTGAAGTAAACAGAGTCTGTTTTAGCATTGTATTTGCTAACCGTGTACTTGTTCTCTACAGCCTCGTTATAATTACCGAAGATAGCAGTATCTTTACCGTTGATAATCTGCATCTGGTATTTCGTTCTTACCAATTGAGCCAAGCCTTGAATTCTCTTAGCGGCAGCAGCGGTATAGAAACCATACTTATGCTCTGCGTCTGTAGAGTTGATCTTGAATGCGGTTACACCTTCCAATACAGTCATCGTAGTATCCTTCACAGCGATATACTTATCGGCTGCATACGGATGGTAGTAGTTGAATGTCCAGTTTGTTACGATCAAAGAATCTTTGTTGATCTTCTTGTAACCAAGATACTTATCAGAATAGATCTCTTTAGCTACCGGAACAAACTCCAAAGAATCAGCGCCAGCGAAAGCAGAAGAATAGTAATAAGCAGCACCAGCCTTCTTATTCAATTGAGCGTTAGTAATAACACTAGCATACTCACGGTTAGTAGCCGTAATCGGAGATACATTGTTCTTATCTGTTGCGTTGTCTTTCAATACAACCCATTGATAAGCAGGCATGTGAGTAGCGTCTTGCAAGTCTAAAGATACCCATTCAGCTTTATTACGATCTTCTACGTTGTTAAGCCAAGTAGTATCATTATAGATAGGAACTGCCAAATACTTGCCAGTCTTATTGTTCTTAATCAAATATACACCGTCAGCGATAGAAGTCTTGTCGGTTGTATAAGTACCACAGCCCTTATAGTTCAACGCGATCTCAACCTCTTTCTTGAAGTAGATAGTAGTGATACGGATTTGGTCAGCCTTAACCAAGTCTTGAACTGTTACATAGTTAGCTTTACCGTATTGATCCTTATCAATCTTACCAGTGATACCTGCGTTATAATTCAGTGCAAGCTCATTAACCACACCATTATCACCCAACACAATACGATCGTAATCAGAAGCACTAGTTAAGCTCTTCTTGAAATTACCATTCTTACCATCCTTAGTATAAGTCGTTTGCTTAACCTGAATTACCAAACTATCTTTTGCAGGGAAGTAAACGAAACGGAACTTAGATTGGTCGTTCAACACTGTACCTAATGTATCAGCGATTGTCTTGCCTTTCAATTTAGCAGCAGTAAATTGTTTTGTAGCAAAACCCAAGAATCTTGTACCATTCTCATTTACATAAGCAGTATCCACGTACACGTATGTAGCGTCTGCCTTCTTGCCTGTGATGATACGCAACCAAGGAGAATCAGCTGTGCCATTATCCTCTGCGTCAACAGCGAAGAACTTAGCGTCATCCGTAAAGTAGTTCTTTAGAGTAGTGTTGTTCTTGTCGTTAACGAAAGTCAACTTAACACCCTTCGCAGCCTCTTGAGTTCCGAAGATCGTATTAACAGCGTTAGCATTCATTACGATTGAATCCGGCTCTACCAAAGTAAACTTAGTGAACACATCACCCTTTTGAGCATCAGCTTGAGCAGTTGTAGCCGTAGCTTTTCCAAGCTCGAACCGACCGCCGTCCAACTTAAGACCAACCACTGAGTCAGAATGAAAATAAGAATACAAAGTAGCAGCGTTCATACTATTTTGATAGGTAGCAGAGAATGCCCAATCTTGCATCTCTCCACCAACCTCGGCTTGAACACCAGATAATGTGATAGCACCAGCAGCCGGTTTAGCTGCGCCATTCAATACCGTACCTGCATATGCAACATCCAAACGCTGGCCAGTAGCCTTATTCGTGAAATTGTAGACAGGAGCCTTACCATAACCTTCAGCAGTAACTTCAACACACCACAAGGAATACGCGAGTGTGTCAGGATTTGTTGCGATTTGAGTGTAAGTTAACGGGAGAAGCTTACCGTTCTTGTCCATTGTCAAGACATTGTCCGTTGAAGTTGAAGCTGTCCCAGTAGCATTTGTCTCAACCTTTAATTGATACAAACCTGTAGTAGAAACAGTCTTCACCGGATTTCCCGCATTAGCTGAGACCGCACTCAAAAGCGCAGCACCAGCCAAAAGAGTAGAAAACTTTTTGTTCATAATTAAATAATTTAATATTAATACTAAAGTGTAATAAGCTCTTTAACAACGATCGCTCTCTTTAAAATCAAAACAAACGGCGATCGACTTTATTCATCAGTTGCAAAGGTACGCGTTTCTTTGATTCGCGCAAACCTTCCCTTGCTTTTTTTATCAACACACTGGCTTTCTTATCAATCAAATAGGCTATTCATTACAAAACCGCCGATTACAATTACAAACCCTTATTTTCCCATCTCAAAGCAAACAAATCGTATCGCCCGGAAGAGTTAACTCTATCAACAAATTCAGTTAACCGAGTAGCCCGAAGGAGTTAACTCTATCGGCAAAATCAGTTAACTGTGTAGCCAGGAAGAGTTAACTCCTTCGGTAAACCCAGTTAACCGCATAGCCCCATCAAGCCTACTCCTCAGGGCTAGACATAACGATACGTCAATGATTCATATATATAATGTACGCGTACATTATTATATATATATCAAGACAACGGTTTCAGACCGCATCCGGCAAGACATCCTTGGATACGTATCCGCCAGCATGTTGTTTATTGTATATTTTTTGAGAACCGGGCACATGGTAGTCTGCTTTACTACCTATAGAAACCGCGATTAGTATCAATAGTAATACGAAATACCATCAATAGTAATCGGCTCCTTTATCGGGCTCTTTTCGTTAATCCATGATTATCAATCAGATAAGCATCGGCCTCAATAAATTGGGCTTATTGTACTTTTTTTTGTCCCTCAAGAAACATTCCCGACGATGCTTACTATAAGGATCATTTACGATAAGAAACCTCCTTGAAGGCGTAGCGGCGGATGCTTCCGTCTCGCAATGCCAGCAAAAGATGCCCGGTCGATTCTATATCATGGATACGGGCCTCGAATTCTCCCGCCTCATCCCTATAGGCATGATAACCCTCCCTTCTGTACAAAGCGGATTGGTAGCGGGTACGAATATCATCGTATTTCTCTTGGAGAAGAGATAAATAATTACGATAGAATAGAGCGAGAAAACGATCCAAGACCTCTTCCCGGTCTACTTCCTCGCCGATTATCTGAAACAAAGAGACAGGATTCGGGGCATCTCCCCAGAACACGGCCTGGTTTAGGTTAATGCCGATCCCGATGATGGAGCAATACAGATCATGTCCGGACAGATCATTCTCTATCAACATCCCGCAAATCTTCTTGTCGCGCCAGTAAATATCATTCGGCCATTTCACCGTGATATGATCCGTATATAAGTCCAACGTCTCTTTCACGCTCAAGGCCGCTATTTGAGAGATCAAGAATTGGCAGTTCGCCGGGATGCACGTAGGGTACAATACCGTGCTAAACATCAGGTTCTTTCCCGCCGCAGACTCCCATACATTCCCGATCTGCCCCCGCCCGGCCGTCTGGAAATCGGCGACCACGGCACTTCCTTCCGGGAGCGACTCCTTACCGATCAACTCACGAAGCAGGCTGTTCGTAGATGTGGTTTCCGCCACACGCAAGACGCGGGGACATTCATTATCAATGTTCATCATCGTACATCTCCCTTATTTTCTTGGGTAGTTTAGCGATCACCTCCCGGTAAGAGTGCAAGATCCAGCGTTTGAGCTCCTCGCCCTCCATATCCCGGTCCAGATAAATGCTATTCCAGTATTTCTTGTTAAAATGGTAAGCCGGCTCAACCGCCGTATAACGCTCCCGCAACTCTTCCACATAATCCGTACCGCATTTCACCGCCACATAAGGCTCCTCCGCATCCAGCGGCAGCAGCAGAAACATCTTGTTCTCCACCTTAAACACGAGATTCACCTCATCGAACGGGAAACATTCGAAGGTATTCCTCAAGGAAAGGCAATATTCACGTACTTCTTCTATATTCATATTCTTTGCGCGTTATAGGACAAATACTCAGCGGCAAGGGGCATAAAAGGCATCCTCGATATGCTCAACACGGTAGTTCCCTTGCCTCCCGATCAAAATCATGACATCAAAACGAACCGGCAAGTCTATATCGAAGAAACGCACATAGGCATCGGCCGCCGACACGATCCGCCGGATCTTCCCCTTGTCTATCGCCTCTTCGGGATCTACCAGAAAATCCTCCGCCCTTGTCTTTACCTCTACCACAACCAGCTCTCCCTCCTTCATCGCCACGATATCCAACTCATAATGATGCCAATGCCAATTGGAATGAAGGATCACGTATTCCCGATCCAAAAGGTACTTCCGGGCGATCGCCTCGCCTTCCTTCCCCGTATCATTTCGTTCTGCCATACGTTCGTTTTAGGCAAAGATACGAACTATTCTTCTTTATTTCAAGATCTTTTTGTTTCTCTATGCCGCAACATCCGTACAATAACGCAGCGTGAGCGGTTACAATAATACTACAAAGCACATGCGGTATTTTTCGTATACATCCTAAAGAAAAAATAAGTACATTCGCGCTCATGAGGCAGGAGCGTAAATATTCAACGGCACAACCCAATCATCCACGGGTGCATAAAGTCACCTTTATGCTGAACGAGGAGGAGCATAAGGCCGTGAAACGCTATCTATCCAAATACAAGATCGAGAATAAATCCCGCTGGTACCGGGAGACGATCCTTTCTCACATCCTCAAGACACTGGAAGAGGATTACCCGACTCTTTTTAACGAAAATGAAATGAGAAGATGAATCCTTTCAACGACGAATATTTCATGAAGCAAGCGCTGGTGGAAGCCCGCGCCGCGGCATCCGAGGGGGAGGTTCCCGTAGGAGCCGTCATCGTCTGCAACAACCAGATCATAGCGAGGGCGCATAATCAAACCGAATGCTTGAACGACGTGACCGCGCATGCCGAAATGCTCGCGATTACGGCGGCAGCCGGCGTATTAGGCGCGAAATACCTGACAAATTGCAGTCTATACGTAACCGTGGAACCCTGCGTAATGTGCGCCGGCGCGATCGGATGGGCCCAATTAAGCACGATCGTATACGGGGCATCCGATGAGAAAAGAGGTTTCTCTAAGTTCGCCCCTCAAGCCTTCCATCCGAAAGCGATTATCAAAAAAGGAATCCTAGAAGAAGAATGCGCGGAAGAAATGCGGCTTTTCTTCAAACAAAAACGTTGACAGTTGACAACTATCAACTCTATTTCACTTCCTCGTAATCCACATACTCCCCCTCATTCTCGGTGAAGATCTTCTTACGGTGGGCATAAGGTGTACGATCGTCCTCATCGTCGCGGGCGGTAGTGGTGGCGGAACGATGTCCGGAAGTATTGCTATTTGTTTGACGATGTTGCTCTCTCTTACGAGTGCTGTTTCCGCTACCAAAAAAGAGATTCTTAAAGGTACGCAAGATAGAGAAACCCATCAGGAACAACAGCAGGATAAAGAAAAAGAATATTACAAACAAGAATTTAAACATAATCCGATACTTAAAGGTTCTTTACTTTCACAAACACAAAGATAAGGAATCTTGTTTATCCCTTTTTGTTAAAAATAGACAAGACAATATATAACAAGATGATCCCGGAAATTCCCAAGAATCCCCATAACGCCACGAAGATAATGGCACAAGCGATCAATATATAACGAAGCTCATTCCCCTTCCACGCCAAGGATTTCACCTTTAGCGAGAACATCGGTATCTCGGACACCAACAGCAAGGAGGTAACGAACGCCAAGATAACAGTCAACAGCACGAACAAGCCTTCATTCGCATGGACAATCGGTAAAACCGAATACCCCGCCGAAGCCCAAAACAAGGCATGCGCCGGAACCGGCAAGCCGATGAACGAGGTCGTTTGCCGCTCATCAATATTGAACTTAGCCAGGCGCAAGCCCGAGAACGTAGGGATCACGAACGCCAGATAAGGGATATACGTATTCAAGGAGCCAAAAGGCAAAGCCGTAGAAGCCTCCCCCAGCAACCAATAGACCACCATGCCCGGAGCGAAACCGAAACTTACCATATCCGACAACGAATCCAACTCCTTCCCCATCGGCGAGTAAGCCTTTAATAAACGGGCGGCAAAGCCATCGCAAAAATCAAAGACCGCGGCGATGATAATCCAGATCAACGCGGATAAAAGATTCCCGTGCAACGCCATCACACTGGCTACACAACCGGACAGAAGGCTCAGGCACGTAATCGTATTAGGGATATGTTTTCTTATACTCATTTTGATAAACGGGCTATAGGCGTTTGATTGCCTGTTACTTTTTGATCCATCTCTATTAATACCTCTGTTCCTACCGGCAGGTAGACATCTACGCGAGAGCCGAATTTAATAAATCCCATCTGCTCGTCCACATGACATTTCTCTCCCGGCTTGGCATACGTAACGATGCGCCGTGCCATCGCCCCAGCGATCTGACGAGCCAAGACATCCACCCCGTTCCGCGTGGTAATCACGACAGCCGAACGTTCGTTCTCCGTACTACTCTTCGGCAGATAAGCCGCCATAAAGCGCCCGTTCTGGTGGGAAACATGCTTAACGGTGCCGTTTACGGGAAACCAATTGGCATGTACGTTGAAGATAGACATAAAGATAGATATCTGTAAGCACTTCTTATGCAAGATCTCGTTCTCCATCACCTCCTCGATGGCGACGATCGTACCGTCGGCGGGAGCGATCACCAAGCCTTCCGAATCATACGGGAAGCGGCGGAAAGGACTACGGAAGAAGTTCAACACCAATAAGAACAATACGGTAGAAACAAAAGCGACAGAATAAAACAGCATACCCTTACCTACCGTATGGTACAAGGTTATATTCACAATAAATAATATTGTAAACAACGTAAGCAGTAAACCAGTTCCCTCTCTATGTACTTTCATTCTTCTTTAACTGTATCGTTTTATACTAACAATCTGCAAAAATATTCATTTTTACCGAATATCAAAAATATATCACTCATTCACTGCCTCTATTTTACCTAACTCTACATACCAAAGGTACCCATCGACCCGTTTGAAACCCATTTTACGGATTAATCGCAGGTAATTTCTTACTTGATTAGGGTGGCGCTTATCTTGCCGCTCGCCAAATTTATAATCCACGACAATCACCTCGCCCCCTTTTACCATCACCCGGTCCGGACGTTTGGACAGGCCTTTGCCGAATAGGATATCCACCTCGTTCAAGACACGGGCGGAGCCATCGTACCAAGCCTTTACCTCCGCCGCCCGCAATAATTCCTCCAGACGGCCGATTAGCTCCGCCGCCTCCTCCCGGTTGATCACCCCGGCTAGCCGATAACTCTCTACCGAGGCGGGGATATCTTTCGGCGTGCGTATGCGGCTCAATACCTCATGCATCAAGGTACCGTGCTTCCGCCTAACGTTATCGAAAAAGAATCCTTTCCCATGCAGGCGCAATTGCAAACGATCGTCCGGGGAAACGGAGTACAGGCGGCTCATGGGGATTTCCTCCAGGGTATCTTCGGCCGTTCCACCCGAAGCGGGATGCCACCATTCCCCCCGCTCAAACGCGTCATCCTCGATCTCCGCCTCTACGCCCGCCCATAATAAGTCGGCGATGGAAGTGATCTTCTCTACCTTACCTTCCTTGTTGATCTTCCTCGGACGGGGGGAGAATACGATCAGTTCTTCTTTCGAACGGGTAAAAGCGACGTATAAGGTGTTCAAGTTATCGATGAAGGCATGCAAGCGTTCCTTGAAATAATCCCGGGCGAAAATCGTATTGCCCAGGATCTGCGCGTAACGGACAGGCACCAAGTGCAGGCGGTCGAACGGCTTCTTCTCCGGGTGGCACCAAAGGATAACAGGCTTTGTCGGCTTATGGTCGATCTCCCAATCCCCGAAAGGAATGATAACGACCTTAAATCCCAACCCCTTGGATTTATGGACGGTCAAGATGCGGATCGCGTTTTGCCCGTCCGGCGTGGCGATCGTCTTCCGATAGCCGGTCTCGTCCCACCATTTCAGGAAGCGGTTCAAATCCGCGCTTTCCTTTTGGGCGTACTCGGAAACCATATCCAGAAAGGCTTGCACAAATACCTGCTCCGTTTCCGGGAAGTAAGCGGAGAAGTTGCGGAAGAGGCCCTCGGTCACCTCGTACAAGGATTGCCGGGAGACGGACAGGAGGTCGTGGAAAACCGACTCGTCCGCCTCGCCCTCCCCGAATTTCCCGGTTAATACTTGATAGGCGTACATCGCCAACTTCTTGTTCGTCCGGTCGTCCGGATTTCGCAAATAGCGCAATACGGCGATCAGGAAACGGACCGCCGGCGAACTGCCCACGAACAGGGCATCGTCGGAGATAATATCGTAATTGTACCGCTCGGACGGATGCTCCTCCTTATAGGCCAGCAACGTATCGGCCACTAAAGCGCCTTCTTGATTGGTGCGCACGAGTATGGCGATGTCTTTCAGCGCGTAGCCGTTATCCTGCAAGCGCTCCAAGGTAGCCGGCAAGCGCTCCATCGCCTCTTGCTTCCAGTCTTTCTCCTCATCACCAGACAAGAAATCGATCCGTACATGTCCATCCTTCTGCTGAAAGGGAGGGGGGACGCGCTGCGAGCTATCGCCATAGGCCGCCATGATCCTCGCGGAGAAGGGCGCGCGTTCCTCCTCGCTCAACGAGGAAGTATCCAGCGTCTCGTTATATAGGTCTTGCAAGATCGACGGGGCGGCGGTGAAGAAGGCATTATTGAACTCCACGATCTGGCGGCAGCTTCGCCAGTTATCCTTCAGGGTGTCCTCGCGGACTTGCCCGGCCTCGAAGTCCCGGCGCACTTGCTCGTCCAGGAGCTTCCAATCCGAGTTGCGGAAGCGGTAGATACTTTGCTTCACGTCGCCTACGATCAGGTTCGCCCGGCCATTCGCCAAGCTCTCCTCCACCAAGGGCCGGAAGTTGTTCCACTGCATGCCGCTGGTATCCTGGAACTCATCGATCATATAATGATCTACGTGCGTGCCCGTCTTCTCATAGATAAAGGGGGCGTCGCTGCCGCTGATGACCTTGTTCAGCAACTCGGTCGTATCGGCTATCAGCATGACATTCTTCTCCTCCCGGTAAGCGGCGATTTGGCGGGAGATATCGGTCAGGATGCCTAGCGTATAATAATAACGCACGATCTCCCGGGCCGTGTTATAGGCCGACAAGTTATCAAAGAGGGCGACGATGTTCCTCACGCACGCGTTCAGCCCCTCCTCATATACGCACCCGATGATCTGCTTCACCGCCGCGGGGGCGGTCTTCGCCGTATAAGCCTCGGGGTTATCCACCAATTTGCGGAAGGTGGCGGTAGGCTCTTTCATCTCCCCCTTGGCCAGTTTCTCCAGGAGGAAAAGCGGCGACCGGCTGCCTTGCACGAAATCCGAGGGCTGCAAGGCGAACCGCTTCAGCAGCTCCACGCCCTCCTCTCCCAGGCGTTTCGCCTCCGCCTCCACGGAGCGGATGATGGCGTATAGCTCATTCTTATAGGCATCGAGGGCCTGCTTATCGGCGATATCCTTCCCTACCTCCTCGCTGAATGCCTTGTAGCTCTCCTTAAAGACCTCCCGGCTGAGCGACCTTATATCTTGCCGCAAGCTCCAGCCGCCCCCGTCCTCGATCTTGTCCTCGGCGAAGCGCAGCAGCCATCCGAGCAACTCCTTGCTCTCCGGCTTCTCCAGATCGGCCAGCAGGTTATCGATCGCCTCGGTCAAGACCAGTTCTTGGTCCATCTCGATGCCATAGCCGCCCTGCAAGCCGATCTCGCGGGTAAAGGCACGCATCGTTTGCTGGAAAAAGCGGTCGATCGTACTGATATTAAAGGAGGAATAATCGTGCAGGATAGCGATCAGGATCTTCCGGGCCTGCTCCCTCACCTGCCGCTCCGTCAAGGAATAGGCGGAAGAGAGTAGCTGGACGTAATCGGACTTCCGGCCGGAAGCCAGGTGATAAAGCTCTTCTACGATACGGGTCTTCATCTCGTCCGTCGCCTTATTCGTAAACGTCACGGCCAGGATGCGGCGGAAGGCGCCCGGCTGTGAGAAGAGCAGCGTGAGGTACTCGCCTGTCAGCTTATGCGTCTTGCCCGCCCCGGCGGAAGCTCTGTAGATGGTCAGCATGATGGGCGGGGATTAGATCGTACGGCTTTTCGAGTAGCCCTCCTTGCGGAGGATCTCCAATACCTTGGCACGCAGGTCGCCTTGTATGATGATCTCCCCGTCCTTGGCGGAGCCGCCTACGCCACATTTCACCTTCAGGAGTTTTCCCAAGGCGGCGAGGTCGTCCTCCGTGCCCCGGAAGCCAGTCACCAAGGTAACCATCTTACCGCCCCGGTTGCGCTTGTCCAAGGATACGCGCAAGGCTTGTTTCTCCCTCGGCTGGGTCTGTTCCTCCTCCGTATCGTCGGTATCGTATTTAAAATCCGGATTAGTGGAGTACATCACGCCCAATCGGTCTTTCCAGTCGTTCGTCTTCATCTTTATTCTAATTTTTGGAGATCAAAACTACGGATAAATCTTGGGATAGGCAAACAGGGGAAGCGTATTTATTTGTCCCCATCTCTGCCCGGACCGCGGAAGTAGGATCGGCGACCGGAACGAGCTTATTCCTTCAGTTTTTTTAACATCTAGCCTCATAGAACTCTCTATGAAGCTGTCGAGGGGTGGGTTCGATGCCGTAGAAAGTTCTATGAGGTTGTCGAGGGGTGCATCCGATGCCGTAGAAAGCGCTATGAGGTTGTCGAGGGGTGGGTTCGATGCCGCAGAGAGTTCTACGGAGCCGTCGAGGGGTACATACGACACAAAAAGAGTTCCTTTGGACATTCTATGAGGATTATCTCACCCGAAAAGTTGCTTCGTAAGCGTTTACGCCTTACATTTGGACATTTCTTAATATTCATCCTTTAAAAATCTAATGACACATGAGAAAGATTCAAACCTTTAATTTCTCGCCGCTTCACGTAGAGGAAGTCTTCGGATTATTGAAAACGATTTATCAAGAGGCGATCGCCTTGCGAGCGAGCTCGGGCGGAGGCTCGGACAGCCCGTCGGAGATAACCGACACGATAAATCCGCTGCTGGACGCGAAGATCACGGCACTAGAAAAGATGCTGAACGCTTTCGACGAGGCGCTGAAGGCCTCTAGCAGCCTGCCCTCCTCGGCCACGGCGCTGGCGGCCGACGCGGAGAGGGACAGCGCGTGGAGAGGCATCAACGGATACGTGAAAGCCATGATGGATCATCCGGACGCTACCACGGCGGCGAACGCGGCGGAGGCGCGGAGGCTGTTCGAGAAATACGGAGACCCCACGAGCCTCGGGCAGACGGAGGAGAGCGGCACGCTGCACAATTTGATACAGGACCTGAAGGCGCTGGAGGCCGGCAAAAGAGAGAGCCTCTCGCTGGCTCCCTGGCTGACCAGCCTTGAGGCGAAGGAAGAGGCGTTCCTAGCGGAGGCCCAGAAACGGACGGACGAGAAATCCAAACAGATGGTAGGTATCGTGAAGGAGACCCGCCTGAACGCGGAGAAGGCCTACAAGGAGGTGGCGAACACGGTAAACGCCCTTTGCCTGCTGGAGGGAGACACGAGCTACGCCGTATTCATAGACCACCTGAACGTGCTCCTCGACGAAAGGCGAACCATCCTGAAAGCCCGCGCCACCAACAACGCGAAGAAAAAGGCGGCGGAAGACGAGAAAGCGAACGGCGCCGAATGACTTTAAACAGGCCGATACAGCAAGACGCGGATTCCCGGGCTTCGGGGATCCGCGTTTCGCGTATTTAATAAATGCTTACCTCCCTATTTTTGTATCAACACCGTAGCATAGGCCGAGATTCCTTCCTGCCGGCCGGTGAAGCCCAGCTTCTCGGTGGTGGTGGCCTTGATGGAGATATCCTCCTCGTCTACGTTCATCACCTCGGCTAGCGTTTTCTTCATCGCGGGGATGTGGGGGTTTAGTTTGGGACGCTCGGCGGCTATGGTGGCATCGATGTTACCTAGCTCGTAGCCCGCGTCTCTCAAAAGCCTCATGGTGTCACGAAGCAATATCTTGCTGTCGATATCCTTGTATTCGCCCGCCGTATCGGGGAAATGATAACCGATATCCCGCATATTGGCCGCTCCCAATAAAGCGTCGCAGATCGCGTGGATCAACACGTCGGCATCGCTATGCCCCAACAGGCCCAGCGTATGCTCGATCTTTATCCCGCCCAGCCATAACTCGCGGTCCGGCACCAAGGCGTGGACATCATAACCAAAACCTACCCGTATCTTCATAGCCGTTTATCTGAAAAGGTTCTTGATTCCATCCATATCGAACGAGAGGGAGAAGCGCAACGTCTGGTCCAACGGGTTACTCTGTACCGTACTGATCAGATAGGCGGCGTCCAACTGGAAGACGCTCATGCGGAAACCGGCACCCACGGAGAAGTACTGACGATTTCCCTGATTTTTATTCTCATAGTAATAACCGCCGCGCACGAAGAACTGCTGGTTGTAATTATACTCCAAGCCGATAGAGGCCATGATCTCCTCCAGCTCGCCCTTGAAGCCATTCGGCGAGTCACCGAATGATTTGAAGATACCCGTGATCGGGGACATATTGTTATACTCGTCGTGCTTTTCCTTATAAGCGGCCTCATCCTCGGGAGTCGTACCCTCTTGGATAGGCTCGGTAGGAACCAGGTATTTACTCAAATCCACATAGACACCGATCTGGTTATAATCATCGATCGGATACAGCAAACCGGTCCCGACCTTCAGCATCGTAGGCAAGAACTGGTTGGTATTCCCACCGTCGTAAGAGACCTTCGTACCGATATTGGAGACGTTAAAGCCAAAGCTCCACAGAGACTCGCTATTGCCTAAGATCACGTATTTCTCCAGATAACCGGAGATATCGGCCGCAAAAGCGTTATCCGGAACCATGTCCGCGTCCGACGAGGCCCCCATATCCGAACGGATATAGCGCAAGGCGACCGCCATGGAGAACATATCCGACAGCTTACGGCTATAACTTACATCGAAAGCCATCTCATACGGATTCAAGATAAGCGTATTGCCCGTTCCTCCATCCCGGTTTTCCTGTACCTCACCCAACGAGAAATAACGCAAGGACGCACCGATCGCCTGCATATCGCTATCACCCAATTTATAGTAACCGGACAGATAGGCCAACGCCACATCGTTCACCAATTTACGCAACCAAGGCGTATAAGACAGGGCAACCCCGGCCTTGCTGTAGCTGAAAGCATACTTCGCCGGGTTCCAATATTGGGAGTTTACATCCGGCGTGGTAGCCACACCGTTATCACCCATGGAACCTCCACGAGCGTCCGGGGCGATAGACAAAGAGGGTATCGCCGTATTGATCGGGGCGAATTTATGCTTAACATCGTCTGCGCCTCCTTGGGCATACAAAACCGTAAATGCCGTCAAAAAGCTGAAAACCGCTAGTAACAGACTGAATCTTGAAACTCTTACCATATATTATATTCTAAAAATACGTTTATACTCATCATTTCTAGAGGGTAATAAACATTCCCCCATACTTATTATAAACTAATCGTCCGGTGCTTTATTGTGCGAGAATGATTAATTTATTCGCTTTCGTAGCCTCTTTCGAGTTATTCGTGCTGATCGCCGCCCGATACAGATAAACACCCGGGCGCAACCGCCTTCCACCGTTATCCGTCAGGTTCCAAGTGACGATATAGGCCTTAAAGAGTTCGGAGGAACCGCTCTTCTCGGTACTCCACAGGAACTTACCGGTCATATTATACACCATGACCGTCACCTTCAAGTTCGACTCCGGGCGATTGTGACGCAGATAGAATTCCACCTGATCACGTACCGGATTCGGGGTGGCATACAGCTCGATCAGATTGGGCTTCAACCCTTCCGCCACCTCAAAAGTAAGGGTATAGGTCGTGGAGTTATTCAAGATATCCCATACCTTAAACTCGGCCGTGTGCATTCCCGGTTCCAGCTCGGGGATGGAGAATTGAACCAGTCCTTCCCCTTCTTTATCGGGTAACAACGCGTAGTAATTGTTCAAGTTGTAACTCATGGAGGGCATACTGTCGATCGTCAGCATGATATCATGCCCTACGCTGCTGCCCGTGATGTTCACGCCGCTCTTGTCCCACAGCCTAGCCACGAAATAAGGGGTCGTATTCACGGGATCGCCCGCCACGAAACTAGAATCATTCAAGTAGATCTGCCGGATCTCGGGGCCGATCGTATCGGTCTCCGCGTTATCGGCGGTACCGCCTACGATATAATTCAAGAAAGATCCCTGCGCCTCATGACCGTTTGCCTCATCCGAGGCGTAGAGGTTCAGTTTTCCCTGCTTATTCGAATACGAGATATCTTTCGGTACCATAAAGGTAAAACTAAACTTTCCTTGCCGTACCGAATCTTGTCCGATATAGATCGTATTCGGGTAATCCGTGTAAGAGAACTTAATCGTATCTCCGTTTACGATATTATTACCTAATGTTGTCAACGAGGCTTGGCTATCCAGCACCTTCGCGTTCAATATCCCGGTGAAATCGCTCGCCACGCCCTCTTCCGCATCCAATACCTCCCCCTCTACGGTTATTTTAGATAAGGCCTTAAACAAATAAGGTTCCTCAGATACGGGAGTTCCGTTTATAGCGGTCACTTTCGCCTCATGTTCCGGATACGAGAAACTTAAGGCCGGATCACCAATCAATATAAAGTTCAATTTATTAGCATCATTCACAAGGCTGCATTTCGTGTGCATCATCGCCTCACCTAACGTACGGCGCTTGCCGCTCTCCTTCTCAAACAGATTAGCGATCAAGCTCTTGTTCAAGTTGAAATTAGGGGTTGAAAAGACGACACGGGTTGTCGTGAACAAAGCGATACCCCCACTAGTAGGGCTCAAGAACACCGACTCTCCCGCTGATGTCTGGACATCATCGAAACGGGTGAAATCGCAAGTAGCCGTCACCCATACAGGCAAATGCGTATAAGTAGACTGCGCGATATCCGATTGCGTCCATACGGCCTCGTCCGCCCAATGCGTAGTACTACCATGCCCGGTATAGTTAATCAATAACTGACCGCTTTTCAATAATTTCGCTATCTCATTATGCACATCCGGATAGGTTCCGTTATTACTCCGCTTATAAGCGTCAAAATAGACCTTATTGACCAAGAAACCCGGATGCTCCTTCGCTATGAGCTCTCCCAATTGATTTGCCTGATCCGCATGATCGATCATAAAATGATCGGCGTTACTGCCATCGTCTGCCACAAACGTGACATTATTTTTCCAACTGCCCGCGTCCTTGTTCTCCATATACGCGATTGCCTTATCCACCATTTGGGTGGCCTCGGTAGCCGTACGTACCGGAAAACGACCAACGCCTATACGCATTTCATCCGACGCTAAATTAGTTCCGGACTTATCATCCAAGAAAGCGAAATAATCATCCGTGGCATAAGAGTCGATATTCAATGACTCTTGCGATTGATACGTAAGCAACATATTGTCGCGTGACAGGTTGCGCACCTCATTAGTCACCCCTCGATTATCATATATGCCATCCCCAAACAACAGCAAGTATTTAGGCGCATTACCTAAAGAAGAGCCGCGGTCATAAAACATTTTCATAAAACGACGATATGCCGTAGCGTCAGGCGTTCCGCTAGAGAACTCATTATAAATAGCCTCCGGGACAACAACCTCCACCGTCAAACCATCCTTCTTACGATGCGCTTCCGCCAGACGCTCCGCTTGCTCCACGAAAGAGGGAGCCGCGATAATAATCATGTCTTTCTGCTCCAATCCATGCAAATTCGAGGCGGATACTTCGCCAACCACCTCGGGAGCGGGAAAGGTCTGGTTGGTCTGGACCAACACAAATTCCCTTAAATTGCCTGCCGGTATCGTAAAGGTAAGCTCCGTGTCATTCAAATCCGTCTCCAGCCTTTTCACGCTCGTGACATCTGTCACGTCGAAGACCAACGTATTCGCGCTCGCCTCGCTGACAATGAAACGGGAAGCATTCCCGATGGAAGCGGAACTCCTGAAAAAAGTATAAGCCCCATAAGGACGTAGCTGACGGACAAATTGCATACGGATATAATCCAGATACACATTGGTATGCCCACTTGAGTTATAAGATACGACTAGGCTGTTTTTCTCGCTTTTCGCACTTTTCCAGGATTCGGTAGCAATGCCGGATATCGCCTTCGTATATTCTCGGGTATTCGAGCTGACGGTTTGAATAGAAGGTATGCTAACGGTTAGCAATTCCGACTCATTTATAGTTAAAGACGCGACACCCATTCCCGAATTAACCCGCGAGATGAAACGCATGGTCACTTTAGCATCCTCGTCCGTAATCCCGGGAATAGAAGAAAAGGTTGAGATCGTACGAGGACGTGCCCCGCTGAAATCCTCCCCAAAGAACTCACGGCCGGATTGATTTACGGAAACCAGATCTTGCTCATGCAATATATAATCATCATAAGTCGTAATCCGGGTAGAGGCGCCACTCACTTGGGCTACAGAAGCCATCTCATTCGTGGGTGTGGCATCGGTCACAAAGTAATAGCCATACGATGAATACGGGTTATTCGTATGCTGGAATGTCTGGCTCGACGAATCGTACGCCCATTTAACCGGCCCTTTGCCATAAAACAGCAGGTAGTCGTTTCCACGCCAAACCGGGGTAGAAGGGACATCGTCGATATACTCCTTCCGGAAATCCTCATCCAACGGCCATCCTCCATAACCATGGACAGAGACTTTCGAGGGATCCGAGAAACCCATATTCGTCAAATCGGCATACGATAGCTTGTAGATCCCGGTCTTATCCACCCGGATCTTCACCCATTTCCCTTCCGACAACAGGGATTTAGAAGCATAGCGGCTATCGTCCGCCCATGTATATGAGCAAAGCAATAAGCCTATAATGAATATATATATCAATCTTCTCATCTTACATAAAAATCCAGAAGCTTCCGCTCGCCTAGGTATCCCTCCAGATGATCGTCGATCTTCACGGGACCTACGCCGGCAGGTGTTCCGGTATAAATCAAATCGCCTATCTTCAGCGTAAAGAAGCGACTTACGTACGCGACGATCTGATCTACCGAGAACAGCATATTCGAGGTGTTACCCTCCTGTACCTTCGATCCATTGATATCCAGATGGAACGGAAGCCGGTTTACGTCCCCCGCGCGCTCCAGCGGGATAAACGTCCCGATCACGGCGGAATTATCGAACGCCTTACTGATCTCCCACGGCAGACCTTGCGCACGCAATTTATTCTGCAAGTCCCGCGCCGTGAAATCAATACCGACCGTCACCTCATTATAATAACGATGGGCGAAACGCTCGGCTATATTCTTTCCCAAACGATCTATCCGTACCACGATCTCCGTCTCATAATGAACTTCCGATGAGAAATCCGGAATAAAAAACGGTTTTCCATCTTTCAACAGAGAGGAGTCCGACTTCATAAAGATAGTAGGCTCTGATAATTCTAACGAATGATGTAGCTCTTTATTGTGAGCGGCATAGTTCATTCCAACGGCGATAATCTTCATATTTTAGTGATTCATTGAGTTCAACCGATTAAACATGACTGCTAAATGCGCGTACATAGAAGTGTTCTGGACGACGATGTGCTCGGGCACCCGTATGCGGAACGGGGTAAAATTCCAGAGCGCCTTGATCCCGCCCTCTATAATCCGGTCCGTCACCTCCTGCGCCTTATCTACCGGCACGGTGATCACCCCGATCGTAGCCCCATATTCCTTTTGCTTGGCAAGAAAATCATCCATATGGAAAACGGGAATGCCATTGATCGTGCTCCCGTCCAAATCCTCACGAACATCAAAGCCCGCCACGATCTCCAATCCATATTGGCTCAGTCCGGTATCATGCAGCAAGGAAGCGCCCAGGCTCCCTACCCCAAACAGAAAAGCCTTGTGCTGGGAGGTAAAACCGAGGAAATCCTCCAATACGTCAACCAACGCGTTAATATCGTATCCCACTCTCGTCCGCCCGGAGATATTCACAAAAGAGAGATCTTTCGCGACCTGGCTAGGATCTACATTAATCTCCTTAGCGATCTGGGTAGATGAGATAAACGTTTCCCCTTTCCCTTTCATCAACTTTACAAACGCAAGGTACCACGGCAACCTCCTTAACGTAGGTTCCGGCACTTTCCATGCCTGTTTCATATCATCGCTGGCCATTGTCTAATTCTCTTATTAATGTATTACATTCGTGCAAGCCTGCAAAAGTACAAAATTAAAGACATTCACCAAAAAAGACCGCGATGGAGAAACTGTATTTAACGACCACCTTAACAGTGTTGTCACATTCAACAGCCACGGCTAGCACGGATGGAAG
Source organism: Parabacteroides sp. (assembly GCA_028689545.1). Taxonomy (GTDB): domain Bacteria; phylum Bacteroidota; class Bacteroidia; order Bacteroidales; family Tannerellaceae; genus Parabacteroides. The sequence goes on along the minus strand of JAQVCX010000014.1, from coordinate 9,893 downwards.
GAAATAGTAGAAGGCACTACCGTTTCCTGCTTAGGACACCGCAGTGTCTACAGCAGGACACGGCAGTGTCCACAGCAGGAAACCACAGTGTCCTAAGCAGGAAATTTTAAGAAACTATAATAGACTGACAGCATGGACCATATAAGGAGAAGCCGTAATAAGTATCCGAACAAGATATTTATCACGTTCCAGATCAATTAGAGGGTAAATAGCATCTCCTATTAAAAAAACGCATATCTTTACGCCAAAGGATGAGAGAGAATCATCCCGATAATAATTAATCACTAAAACCTATAAACACTATGGGAAAGTTTATCAATCCCTTCACCGATTTCGGCTTCAAGCACATATTCGGTAGGGAAAGAGGAGGAAGAATGCGAGACGGATTTTGAACGTTGGATTTATGTACTAAAACATATGGAAACATTAGAAAGAATGCCTTTCAAGGCACGCAAGGCCATCTTCGAGCGATTGGAACGCATCGGATCCATGGCGAACCTCACCCCCAAGCAACGGGCGCAATACGAGGCGGAGTGGAAGATGTATAATGATTATTATAACACCTTGGACTTCGCCGCGGAGAAAGCTATGAAAAAAGGGATAGAAGAAGGATTGCAGAAAGGTTTGCAGAAAGGAAAAGCCGAAGGACTTGAAGAAGCAAAACATGCCATCGCGCTCAACTTAAAGTCACTAGGAATTCCATTGGAGCAGATCGTTATGGCTACCGGTCTCTCCTTGAAAGAAATAGAGAAACTATAGCAACAAATAATCCCTCTCGCCCATATCCATAATTCATGAGGCGAGAGGGATTCGGTATTTATTTTCACGGTAAGAGAATCCCTAGATTTTCTCCAACGTAGCTGTAACGAGCTCCCAGATCTTCCGTACGGAATGAATGTTCACTCGCTCATCCGGTGAGTGCGGATGTTCCAAGTCCGGTCCGATAGAAACCATATCCATCTCCGGGTAAGCGCCTTGCATGATGCCACATTCCAATCCGGCATGCATCACCTTCACCTCGGGCTCCTCACCGAATAAATCCAGATAAGTAGATTTCATCAAGTTCAAGATCGGGGAATTGATGTTAGGCTGCCAGCCATTATAATGACCAGACTCCTCCACCTTGGCACCAGCCAAAGCGAATACGCTCTCCAGGCTTGAGCAAACCGAATCCTTACGAGACTCGGATGAGCTACGCACCAAGATCCTCACCTCGATCAGCTCATCGGATGTCTTCACGATCGCCAAGTTAGAGGAAGACTCTACCGTACCCGGGAAATCATGCAACATGCTGATCACCCCATTCTGGCAACCCTCGATCGCATTGATCAAATCATCCTGTATCTCCTCCGGAATCAACGTAGACGGCAGCTCGACCATCTCCGCGACGAAGCTGATCTTATCTTCCACCCCCATATACTCCGCACGGAACATATCCTGGTAATCAGCGACCAGCTCCCAAAGAGACTCCACGTTATCGCCCGGAATCGTCATCACGGCAAAAGCCTCACGAGGGATAGCGTTGCGCAAGGATCCACCCTCTACCGAAGACAAACGAGCGCCATAATCACAAACCGCCTCTTTCAAGAAACGGAAGATCAACTTATTCGCGTTCGCACGCCCTAAATGAATATCCACGCCGGAATGACCACCTTTCAAGCCTGTCAAGCTAATCTTAACGGCCACGTCACCTTCCGGAATATAAGTATCCTCCTTGAACTGGAAAGAGATATTCATGTTAACACCGCCGGCGCAACCCACGAACAACTCCCCTTCCTTCTCGGAATCACAATTCAATAAAATATCACCCTTTAAGAAATGAGGCTTCAACCCGAAAGCGCCGTCCATCGACTGCTCCTCATCCACCGTAAACAGGGCCTCGACAGGTCCGTGGCGCAAACTATTGTCCGCCAGCACGGCCATCGCCAAGGCGGCACCCATACCATCGTCCGCACCCAGGGTCGTGTCACGAGCCGTCACCCAATCACCGTCTATGTAAGCGTCGATCGGATCTTTCTCGAAATCATGCTTTACGGAAGAGTTCTTCTGGGGGACCATATCCAGGTGAGACTGCATAGTCACGGTCTTACGGCCTTCCATTCCGGGCGTGGCCGGCTTACGGATCAATACGTTACCCACCTCATCTTGCAGGGTTTCCAACCCCAATCCTTTACCAAAGGATATCATAAAACGGGTTACTGCCTCCATATGTCCTGTCGGACGGGGGATTTGTGTAAGGTCATAAAAATAACCCCATACATGCTTAGGAGATAGATCTTTGATTTCTGCTGACATAAAACTACGTTTTTAGTTGACAATTGACAATTGACAGTTGACAGTTAGCAAGTGATAGCACTGCCTCATCCCTATCATATCCCGTCATCACCTCATGCCAATCATATTAATATAAATATTAAGTTATATTCCCCGACTCAGCCAACTGTCAACTGTCACTTGTCAACTGTCAACTTTATTAGTGAGCGGCAAAGCCACCACGCCGAATAATCCGCACAATCCCGTCCATACCGTCTGTACCGTATGTACTACCAAGGCGAACGCCGCCGCGTCGTTCTCGTTCACGCCAAAACAAACCAAGGTAGCGATCACCATGAAATGCCACGGTCCGATACCGCCTTGAACGGGCACCGCCACGCCGATACTACTCATCGTAAAAGTGATCAGCCCGACCACGATACCCAAATCCTTGGTAAAGTCGAAAGCATAGAACGTTATATAAAAGTAACAGAAATAACCTCCCCAAATCAATAACGTCTCGATCACGAAACGCATCTTATGCTCCATGTACCAGATACTCTTCATACCGGTCCATACATTCCTCAACAGGGCTTTGGCTTTCTGCACCAGCGTAAAGTTACTCATATAAGTGAATACAAACCAAATTACAGCGACAAAAATTATCATCGCCACGTAAATCCATATCGAATTAAACATGGATTGGAATCCCTCAAGCAGAGCCGGGTTCTTGGCGAAGAAACTCGTAAAGAAGCTTATATTAAATATGAATATCATCAAGGTTATCAAACCGACCATGACCGTATCGCTCACACGGTCGATCAACAAGGTACCTAAAAGCTTGGAAAACGATATCTTATCGTACTTCGTGATCATGCCACAACGCCAGACCTCGCCTACACGGGGCAATACCAGATTCACGGCGTAATTACCCAGCACGGCATAAATCACATTACTCATCTTGAAACGTTCCCCCAAGGAACCGATCAGCAACCCCCATCGCAAGCCGCGGACAATATTGGCAAACAGGCCGAACAATAATGAGAACAAAATAATATCATAACGGACACCCTCCTTGATGACTCGCCAGATCTCCGTGAGATCCATTTTATGATATAAAAACCAAAGGAGTAAACAGCCGAAGGCTAAAGGTAGAATTATCTTCAGAAACGTACGTAGAATGCTCTTAAAATCCATCAGGTATAGGGAACTTTAAATTATTTATTGTACTTTTGTGCATCCGCAAAGATAAGCATAATATTTAAAAACAAACACATTACACCAAAAAGTGGATGAGATTAGTTAAGCCAAAAAAAGCATTAGGGCAACATTTCCTAAAGGATCTGCAAATAGCACAGCGTATTGCGGACACACTCGACACATTCAAACCCCTGCCGGTACTGGAAATCGGGCCGGGAATGGGAGTCCTTACCCAGTTCCTACTGGAGGCGGGACATGATTTAACCGTTGTAGAGTTGGACATGGAATCCGTAGATTACCTGAACCAGAATTTCCCCGATCTGAAAGGACGTATCATCGCCGAGGATTTCTTGAAATTAGATCTCTCGAAGCTATTCCCGGGTGAGTTTTGCGTGATCGGTAATTATCCCTATAATATCTCCAGCCAGATATTCTTCAAGGTCCTCGATTATAAGGATCAGATTCCCTGTTGCTCGGGAATGTTACAAAAAGAGGTGGCTGAACGCCTAGCGGCGGGTCCCGGCAGCAAGACGTACGGCATCCTGAGCGTATTGCTCCAAGCCTGGTACGACGTGGAATATCTCTTTACCGTCAGTGAGAAAGTATTCGATCCGCCTCCAAAGGTGAAAAGCGCGGTATTGAAAGCGACTCGCAACGGCCGGAAGGATCTGGGATGCGACGAGAAGTTATTCAAGACCGTAGTAAAGACCTCATTCAACCAGCGAAGGAAAACGCTTCGCAACTCCATGAAACCCTTATTGGGTAAAGATTGCCCGGATTACGCCTTACCGATATTCGACAAGCGCCCGGAGCAGTTATCCGTGGAGCAATTCGTGGAACTGACCTTGATCAGCCAAAAGCATCTAGAGAAGCAGGCTGGCGATGTCTTACAATAATATAAGAGTCCAATGATCGAACTGACGAAAGATTACATCGAGAACCTGAAAAGCATCATCGAGGCCAAAGATGACGCGAAGGCACAGGAGGTACTTCATGAACTGTATCCGGCCGATATAGCCGAGCTTTATCAAGGGCTGAACTTGCAAGAGGCTATCTATCTCTATCTATTGATGGATGGCGACAAGGCGGCGGATGTATTGATGGAGCTGGATGAGGAAGACCGTCATAAGTTATTGAAGGAACTCCCCAACGAGCTTATCGCCAAGCGTTTCGTCGACAACATGGAAACGGACGATGCCGTTGACTTGATGCGTGAGTTGGACGAGGATACCCAAGAGGAGATCCTTTCGCATATCGAGGACGTAGAGCAGGCCGGCGATATCGTAGACTTGCTGAAATACGACGAGGACACCGCCGGTGGCTTGATGGGTACGGAGATGATCGTGGTGAACGAGAATTGGAGTATGCCCAAGTGCATCGACGAGATGCGCAAGCAAGCGGAGGAGATGAGCGAGATCTATTATGTATATGTAGTGGATGACGACGAGCGGCTGAAAGGCGTGCTCCCCTTGCAGAAGCTGATCACCCACCCATCGGTCTCCAAGATCAAGCACGTCATGAAAAAAGACCCGATCTCGGTTCGCGACAGCGATAGTATAGAGGAGGTTACGGAGACGATCGAGAAATACGACTTGGTAGCCTTGCCCGTAGTAGATAGTATCGGACGCTTGGTAGGACGTATCACCATCGACGACGTCATGGATGAGGTACGCGAGCAACACGAACGTGATTACCAGTTGGCATCCGGTATCTCGCAAGACGTGGAAACCTCGGATAATGTATTCACCCAAACCGCCGCCCGCCTGCCTTGGCTGTTGATCGGCATGATCGGAGGGCTGGGCAACTCCGTTATCCTGGGTGGTTTCGAGAGTAGCTTCGCCACCAACCCGAAGATGGCTCTATTTATCCCGCTGATCGGTGGTACCGGTGGAAACGTAGGTATACAATCTTCCGCTATCGTGGTACAAGGCTTGGCGAACAACACCTTGAAAGAAGGGCATGTCGTATCGCAGATCCTCAAGGAATCCGTGGTCTCGCTAATCAACGCCAGCATTATCAGCCTGGTCGTGTTCTTTTATAACTTTTTCATGCTGGGCGACCGGGGGATCACGGCCTCCGTATCCTTAAGCCTATTCGCCGTCGTAATGTTCGCCAGTATATTCGGCACGCTAGTCCCTATGACGCTAGATAAGATGAAGATAGATCCCGCCTTGGCGACCGGGCCGTTTATCACCATTACCAACGATATTATCGGCATGATGATTTATATGTCCATCGCTTCCGTGTTAGCTTGATGCCACGAGGCAGGTGAACCCTGCCCCCTACAATGTTAAAATAATATGTTATAGAACACATTTACGGAATAGCGGTTATCTTTGTAGCGGTTATCTAAAAAGGCAGAAAAACTATGCTAACAGAAGCATTTTACATTCTCTTCTTTTATTTCACGGGAGAGTTTATCAGCTACTTTATCGACGGTTTCATACCGGGTAGCGTAATCGGGATGGTGCTATTATTCTTAGCCCTCGCGTTTAAGAAAGTAAAACCGGAAAAGGTGAAACGCCTATCTACAGTTCTCACCCAAAACATGGGATTATTCTTCGTTCCAGCCGGTGTAGGGCTCATGAATTCCTTCGGGATCATCTCCAAGTATTGGGCCGTCCTATTGATCGCTTCCGTGGTGAGTACGATTTTAGTCATCGCCAGCGTAGCGTTGGTACAACAAAAACTGGAAAAGGGGAAATAAACCATGGACAATCTGGCGCATTCCGAGATATTCGCTCTTACGTTGGTAATTGGCACTTACCTGACATCCTTGGCTCTTTATAAGAAAGTACATATCAGCCTGCTACATCCCTTGCTTACGACCATCTTCGTGATTATCGTCGTGCTGGAAGTCCTAGGTATCCAATATGAGTCGTTCCAGCAAAGCAGTCATCTGATCCATTTTATGCTGGGGCCTTCCGTAGTGGCCCTTGGCTATGTGTTATATGAGCAAATCCAATACCTAAAGGGAAATGTCGTCTCGATCTTGACTTCCGTGTTTGTCGGAGCCATTGTCGGGATCGTAAGCGTGATCATTATCGGTAAATTGATGGGAGCCGACCAAGCCTTGATAGCGACGCTCCAGCCTAAATCCGTCACCACCCCGATCGCCATGGGGATAGCGGAGAAAGCGGGCGGTATCCCTTCGCTTACCGCCGTCATCGTCGTAGCGGTAGGGATCTTTGGCAGTATAGTAGGCCCGACCGTCATGAGAGTATTGGGGATAGACAGCCATATCGCTAAAGGACTGGCGCTAGGAGCTTCCTCCCATGGGGTAGGAACAGCGGCAGCCATCCAAATCGGGGCCATCGAAGGGGCGTTAAGCGGACTGGCGATTGGCTTGATGGGAATCATGACAGCGGTCTTAGTTCCGGTTATTCGATTGATTTGCAACTATTTTTCCATATAAATATGCGAAACCCTTTGCTTCTTTAACAGGAATGTACTACTTTTGCCCCCGAAAATCGTAACGGATTACTCTATAACCATATATAAATAAAGAAAATAAATATGATCAATTCACAAGACATTAAGAAAGGAACTTGTATCCGTCTGGACGGTAAACTCTATTTCTGCGTCGATTTCCTTCACGTAAAACCGGGTAAAGGTAACACCATCATGCGTACGACATTGAAAGATGTTGTAAAAGGCGGTCAGATCGAGCGTCGTTTCAACATCGGCGAGAAGCTGGAAGATGTACGCGTAGAACGTCGCCCGTATCAGTTCACTTACAAAGAAGGTGAGCACTATCATTTCATGAACCAAGAGACTTACGATGACGTAATCATCGACAAGGATCTGATCAACGGTGTTGATTTCATGAAAGAAGGAGAAATCGTAGACGTAGTTTCCGACGCATCCACAGAGACTGTTCTTTTCGCCGATATGCCTACCAAGGTTCAATTGACGATCACTTATACGGAACCGGGCATCAAGGGCGATACAGCCACGAACACATTGAAGCCGGCAACCGTAGAGACTGGTGCCGAGGTTCGCGTCCCGTTGTTCATCAACGAGGGCGAGGTTATCGAGATCAGCACATTAGACGGTTCTTACGTAGGCCGTATCCGTTAATAACACGGAGGCTTGACACGATATACGGTTCCCGCCTGACAAACAACAGGCGGGAACTCTTTTTATACATACCATAAACACCGCTACACGCTATGAAAAAAGAGACAAGAAAACTATCTATCAAGGAATGGGCCGAGGAAGACAGGCCCCGTGAGAAAATGCTCCTAAAAGGCGCTTCTGCGCTGAGCGACGCCGAATTGATCGCCATACTGATCGGATCGGGAAACAATGAGGAGTCGGCCGTGCAACTCTCCCAACGGATACTTCACTCCGCGGACAACAATCTGAATACATTAGGCAAACGTTCCATCAAGGAATTGACTTCCGGCTTCAAAGGCATCGGAGAGGCGAAAGCCGTCACGATCTGCGCCGCCATGGAGCTGGGGAAACGGCGAGGGACTTCCGAGGGACTCCAACGTGAGCAAATACGTAGCAGTAAAGACGCCTACCTATCCTTGCAAGCCGAACTGAGAGACCTGCCCTACGAGGAACTATGGGTCATACTGACCAACCCTGCCAACAAGATACTGAAGAAGGCCAAGGTAGGCCAAGGCGGGATCAACACCTCGCCCGCCGACATCCGGCTGATCCTGAAAACCGCCTTGATGGAGACGGCCACCGGCTTTATCCTCTGCCATAACCATCCTTCCGGCAACATTAAGCCGAGCCGACAAGACGATGCCTTGACCGAGCAAGTACAAAAAGCGGCCAAGATCATGGATCTAATCCTATTAGATCATATCATCCTGACCGATGGCATTTATTACAGCTACGCGGACGAGGGCAAGCTGCGCTAGTTGACAACTGACAGTTGATAGTTAAGAGTAACAAATAACTGCGGGCTGTCACTTGTCAACTGTCAACTATTTCGTAAGTTTGTACATCCTAAATTGATTTATAAACTTACGAAAGAAGATGAACAACGAATTTCTCCAAACAGAAGAAGCGATCGTCGCTATGCTTAAGACGGTATACGACCCGGAAATACCCGTAAACGTATACGATCTTGGACTTATATATAAGGTAGATATCGATGAGGAAAAGAACGTACGCATCGATATGACCCTCACCGCCCCGAACTGTCCGGCGGCCGATTTCATGTTGGAAGATGTCCGCATGAAGGTAGAAGCGGTGGATGGGGTGAACAACGTAGAGGTAAACCTCGTCTTCGAGCCGGAATGGGACAAGGACATGATGACGGAGGAGGCTAAACTGGAACTCGGTTTCCTATGAAAGTATATTTCGCCTCCGACGCGCACCTGGGAGCCCGTTTCCACAAGGATCCTTTAGCGGTAGAGAAGAAGCTGGTACGCTGGCTGGATAGCATCCAAGAAGACGCGTCCGCCATCTGGTTCCTGGGCGACATGTTCGATTATTGGTACGAATATAAATACGTCGTGCCGAAAGGGCACGTGCGTTTCCTGGGGAAACTGGCCGAGCTATCGGACAGAGGCATAGAGATACATATCTTTATCGGCAACCACGACATCTGGATGTTCGACTACCTGCCCAAGGAGATAGGCGCCATCATCCATCGGGATACCCTGACCGTCGATTTACTGGGGAAACGTTTCTTCCTCGGTCATGGTGACGAGGTGGATTTCCGGAGTAAGGCGTTCCGCCTGATCCGGGCCGTCTTCCGGAACAAGTTCTGCCAATGGTTATACGCCGGGATACATCCCCGCTGGACGTTCGGGTTCGCCTTAGGCTGGTCGCTCAACAGCCGGAAGAGCGGGTTGGAAAAGCAAGAGGCCCGCGAATATCAAGGGGAGGATACCGAGTATATGGTTGTCTTCGCCAAGGAATACCTCAAGACACACCCGGATATCAACTTCTTCATCTTCGGCCACCGCCACATCATGCTGGATTTGATGCTGAGCCGCACCTCCCGTATCCTGATAGCCGGGGATTGGATGCGATTCTTCTCCTATATCGTATGGGATGGCGAGAATCTGTATATGGATCAGTTTCTGGAAACTCCGAATTGATCTCCCGGTCAACACGCCATTGATCGGGAGATCAACGCGCCATTGACCGAGAGATCAATTCGGCATTGATCGAGAGATCAACGCGGCATTGACCGGGAGATCAACACCGCCTTCCCGCTATGTTTCTCTTATTTTACCGGAATATAACCGACCTTCTTCACCGTCGCCTGCCCTTCGGCAGACATTACATAATCGATGAACGGTCGCACTTTCGAGGCATTCTTCGTCTCATAGTAGTAGAACAACGGACGTACGATCGGATAGGTCTTATTCCGCGCGTTCTCCAAGGAAGGCTCCACGTAGGACTTTCCGGCATCATACGATACATGGATCGGCTTCACCTCCTTATTCAAATAGGCGAGACCCACATAG
>JAQVCX010000109.1 GCA_028689545.1 Parabacteroides sp. | reverse complement strand
TGACTATGTCAAAATTATCAATAAGGATATCGGGGAGGATATCTCGTAGTATGTTATCTGATGTCATGAGGCAAAGATAAATATTTTATTAGGAATATGAAAACAACCCGATTTATCCGCAGACCCCTAAATATCAGAGATCCGGATTTTCAATTGGAATTTCATTATAATAAAAAAGGGAGACTCCTTTTTAGAATCTCCCTCGTGATCGGGCTGGGATTCGAACCCAGGACCCACAGCTTAGAAGGCTGTTGCTCTATCCAGCTGAGCTACCTGACCATCCTTATTTTCGTGGTGCAAAGGTAAGGATTTTTCTTTTCCTTGCAAACTTTTAGCATACTTTTTTAGCTATTGAATTTAAAATGGATAGCCAACGGCAAAATGCAAGGCGAAATTATCCTTGAAATTAGGACGGGTTATCGCCCAACGCCTAGACTTTTTCTCCTGAGGATCGTAAGCCTTAAAGCCTGTATCTAAACGCAATAGAAAGAAATCAAAGTCCAAACGAAGTCCCAAACCATACGAAACGGCGATCTCCTTGTAAAAACGAGAAAAATCAAAGTTTCCAGCATGATAGCTTCCATCCAAGACATTCCGGGTCCATATGTTTCCGGCATCTATGTAAGCCGCCAATTCAAGCTTCCAAAAAAGTTTCGTGCGATATTCTAAGTTCAAATCCAAGCGGATATCCCCTGTTTGAAGAGCGAAAGAAGTCGTACTGTCAACTTCCATACTACCCGGACCTAACTCTCGTACAGACCATCCCCGGACACTATTCGCTCCACCCGAGAAATAAGCACGCTCAAAAGGTAAATAGCTTGAGTTACCATAAGCTATCCCCACTCCCACTCCTATATGGAAAACCAACTTGTTACGACTGTCAAGCACGATTCCTTTACTAAAATCGAAATCCAATTTTACATATTGCGCATATTCCGTACCAAACAACTCATAAACACCATATCCATTTTTCTTCGCTCCCGTAAGATGTGAAAAGGCACTCAACAAATTTCCTGCGATCTCGACTGACGCACGTAAGGAATGCGTGTTCCTCAAACGATTCTGAGGAGAATAATTACTGAAAGAATAAGTATATCCCGAACTCATGATAAAATGGTTCGTATAGTTATACAGTACCATATAATACGGCAAGCTGCCGATAAAATCCGTATTCGTCTCCGGCAGATACACATAATTCAAGTCGATGAGCTTAAAGGTATGGCGTGCCTGTGTATTACCCCTATCTTGCCAAATATAACTCCAACCACCGGATAGAATCGCCCTCGTATACTCCGGACGTTTTTGCAGGTTGTAACTTATTTTCACCTCGGTTGACGCACGTAGCCGCCTACGAAAATCCGAGCTTAGGAACGGGAATAAGAAACGAGGAAACAGCAAAGAGCCTTCCGCTCCTAACTCCCAGTAATTACCAAAACCATTCGCCTTATTTCCGGATAATGCCTCGTAAGCTCCTCGCACCCTCGCCGAGAATATCTCCGATCCTCGAAAGATATTCCTATGCTGATAATTCAAACTGGAGGCAAACCCAAAGTCACCCGCCGAGTTCGTACCTTCCAAATCTACTCCTACCGTATTTATTTTTGCGGGAGAAGTAAGAATGTAGCAATCCAACTTCATCGTATCCCGCTCCTCTACTTCCGAAAAACGTATATTTACGTTCCGCAAAGCCCTCAGAGAAGCGAATGCCGAATAAGTCTGCTCTACATTCTTCTCGCTAAATAATTGTCCCGGATGAATATGAGTACTCCTCCGGAGCACGCTCGGACGGATACTCTTCCCATTCCGGCCATATACGATATTCACCCCTGCGCTGAGCATCGTATCCGTAGCCATAAAACCCGCGTCCTCTCCTACCTCCATCGGATTATAATCGGTTAAGACCGTTACATCCTTAATATAATACTGACGATGTGGCTGATCCTCTACCGACCCATTGGGCAACACCTTCCGATAAGGTTTCATGGACATATCAAGATCCACGGCATTCTGATTAAAAGAACTATCAGCGATATATCCCAAATAATCCCGGTTAAAACCATAATACCCGTTCCAGCGAAGTAAGGTCGTAATACGCTCCCGCTCCTTGTCCAATATATCCCGGTCAAATAAAGTTCCTTCCTTAACCAACTGGTTATACTCCTCTTGTGAGGATCGAAACGCGGAAGCTAAGGGAGAGCGGCGAGGTGCTTTCAGATGTGCCAAACTATCAATTTTCGGATCGGGGAACTTCATCGTGTAATTGCGTATCCTATACGGATCGTTCGCCTCTATCTGATAAGTTACGACCGCTTTCTTATGGTGTGTCGTATCAATCGTCGCTGATACGTCCGCATGGATATACCCTTTATTAATGTAAAAACGCTCTAGTTGCATAGCGGACTGTTCCACCAACGTCGTATCCAGCACCACGGGAGGCTCACCAATCCTACGTAACTGTTTATTGATCCATTTCTTCTCATCCTTACCGGACCAATCATAGACAAACAACTGCCATTTCACCAAGCCAAACACCTTAAAGTTCGGTTGCTGCCTAAGATAAGATTTTAAATCGGCCGACTTATAATCCTTGTTATCCGACACGATCTCCACCTTATCCAGCAAATATTCCCCATCCGGCACGAACTTTGTCGTACTACAAGAGGCTAGCAGTAGTACGATACAGATAAAATAGCATATACGTAGGGATCGATTCATCATTCCAAGCTTTTTACAATCGCGAATGTACTGGAATTAAAAGAAATTACCGTACTTTTGTGCAGCAAAAAGAAGTAAGATGCTAAGCAAGCCCAAAGTCAAATACATCCGTTCTCTGGAATTAAAGAAATTCCGGAATGAAAATAATGTTTTTGTAGCCGAAGGAAATAAATTGGTAGCCGATATGTTACCAGCCTTTGAATGTGAGTTATTAATAGCCAAGCCGTCTTGGATGGCTACACAAGGCGATATCCCGGCCAAGGAGTTATTGGTGGCGGAAGAAGATGATATTCGCAAAGCCAGCTTTCTGAAAAATCCTCAAGATGTACTCGCTATCTTTAAACGTCCGAATTGGGACATAACGGAAATAGCGCCGGAAAAGGAGCTTGTTCTCGCTTTAGACGGAATCCAAGATCCGGGCAACTTAGGTACGATCATCCGGTTAGCGGACTGGTTCGGTATTTCCCATATCGTATGCAGCAAAGATACCGCCGATGTTTTCAGTCCCAAAACCGTACAAGCCACTATGGGTGCACTCGCCCACGTAAAAATACATTACACCGATCTGGAAACATTCTTACAGGCCCAATCAGCCCAAGCTATACCTCTATACGGCACTTTCCTTGACGGAAAAAACATATATGAGAAAACCTTATCCGGAAACGGTATCTTGATAATGGGTAATGAAGGAAATGGGATACGTCCTGCCATTGAGGCTTTCGTAAACGAAAAATTATATATCCCGAACTATCCGGAAGGAAGAGGCACCTCAGAGTCTCTCAATGTGGCCATCGCGACAGCCGTGGTCTGTGCCGAGTTTCGCAGACGCCAAGGGAATCCCGCTTAAACGATATATATGGACCGAACAACCCGGCATAATCTTTTCGGTTAACGCCGGCCAAGATCCCATTACCTGCTTAAAACCAATCGCCGGTTCCGAGGAAAGAACCGGCACCAGCACTCCATCATAAAAAGCGGTTCCGGCGATCTCCTCATCCAACGGATAAACACCACGAAACGCTCCGTTATCATCCAGCTCGATGTAATGCATGCGATATACCTGCTTACACCAAACGTAATGAGCGGCAATTCTTCTCATAACCCCTCCTTACCATAGTTATATTTTGTCAGGCTTAAGCTATCGATATATACCTTATAATAAGTCGTGTCCCTATTATCCATACGGATATATCCAAACACACGCTTCACTTTCTTGGTAGGTATAGTATTCAAGACCGTCTCGTGGTACCCGTCTTTCGTGATCTTACTATTCACCGTCAAGGTCGTATCACCTTGATCCGCGCTTAAACGCACCTCCGGTTTATAAGCCATTTTGTTATTCAATCCCCAGACACGCATGCCCAACACAAAACGACTGCCCGAGGAATAATTCTTTTCCGGACGTATATCGAAAGTCACCCCATTAAATACTGAGGCAGGAGACAAGACCAGGTAAGAACGACGAGGCCAAATATCCACGGAATCCCGGTTCGATACCGGAGCCGCATCCGCCTGCACATCCCCTAGGCTATTGATTCGTTTATTAAGATCGCCTGATACCCGGTTGTAGACCTCCATGTAAACATCCAAGTTACGGCCGTACCACACCAACGAGCTATCATACACCGCTCGTGTAATATCATGCTTACGGAATACGGATTCATACAAGGCAAGCTTCATGGTATCGGATTTATAAGTGTTATAATCCACATTTACCATGGCCTCCGCCAGCAACATATCCGTTAAGACACTCTGCATCTTTTTCTCCGACAGAATACCATCCGGCACCTTACTACATGCCGCCAGCAACGTCGCGGCTAATAAAGCCATACCATATATCCGTAATTTTCTCCGCATTTATTTCTCCTCTTTCGAAAGGCTAGCCGACAAGGTTTGCCGGTAAAATAGTAACAAAAGGAAGACTCCCACGCAAATCGCCGAGTCCGCCAAATTAAAGATCGGACGGAAGAAAACGAACTCCTGTCCTCCCCAGATCGGAACCCAATCCGGAAATACGGTCTCTATCAATGGGAAATAGAACATATCCACCACCTTACCATGTAGCCAAGAGGCATAACCCCCTCCCTCCGGCATAAAAGTAGCGAGCTGCCCGAAACTATGATCAAAGATCACGCCGTAGAATATAGAGTCGATTATATTGCCCACCGCCCCAGCGAAAACCAAAGAGATACAGGCAATAAAACCGAATTTATAATTCTCTTTAACCAGCCTATACAAATAATATCCGATAAACAATACGGCCACGATACGAAATACGGAAAGGAATAATTTTCCGATCACCTCTATACCGAATGCCATACCCGGATTCTCGGTAAAATAAAGATAAAACCACGGAGTTATCTCTATGCTCTCATGCAACTGCATATGGGTCTTGATCCATATTTTCAGCGCTTGGTCAAGAAGAAGGAGCAGTATTATGATTAACACTGCTCCCCAACCTTTAGAATATCTCATTTACTTTGCACCTCCTTGTTTTGCTTCGATACTTAAAGTCGCATGAGGCACGGCACGTAGCCTTTCTTTCGGTATCAATTTACCAGTCTCCCGGCAAATACCGTAGGTCTTATTCTCGATACGGATCAAGGCGGCTTGTAAATTCTGGATGAATTTCATCTGGCGTTGCGCCAAACGACCCGCCTCTTCCTTCGATAGCGTAGAAGCACCTTCCTCCAGCACCTTGAATGTAGGAGACGTATCAGCCACGTCGTTACCATCGGAATTCGTAACCCCTGATCGCAAAAGCTCATAATCCCTCTTAGCGATTTCCAGCTTCTCTAATATAATAGCGCGAAACTCCTCGAGCTCAGCGTCTGAATATCTTGTCTTCTCTGCCATGGTTCTTTTAAATTAATAATTAAAAATTAAAAATGAATAATGAATAACGCAATAGATTATCCTTTCAATTACCTACAAATATAAACAATTCTTGCGTTATTCATTATCCATTATACATTATTCCTTGAATATTTACGCTTTCTCGATCTTTACGGACAATTTAAAGTCCTCAAAATCGAGTTCCGTAGCGTCGCTGATCGCATTATCCAGAATTTCGATCGATTCCGCCAATACTTGGTTAGCGATATAATCCTTATAATCACGGATCGCCTCATCCATCTCCTCGCAAGAAAGAATAGACACCTGGATCTTATCCGTTATATCGAAACCGCTGCTCTTACGCAAGTTCTGGATACGATTCACCAACTCACGGGCCAGACCCTCCTTACGCAAATCCTCGGTTACGGTAATATCCAAAGCGACCGTCAAGCGACCGTCATTAGCGACCAACCAACCCGGGATATCCTCAGAGATGATCTCTACATCCGTGCGCTCCAAAACAGCCTCCTGCCCATCTACCGTCAAGGTAAACGTTCCGGCTTTCTCGAAAGCGTTGATATCTTCTTGGCTCATCGTCTGGATCGTAGCGGCCAACGCCTTCATGATCTTTCCGTAGCGCGGGCCCAACTTCTTAAAGTCCGGTTTGATCTTCTTCACCAAGATACCTGCCGCATTATCTACAAACTTCAGTTCCTTCACGTTTACCTCGTTCAAGATCAGGCTCTTCACGGCCTCGATGCTCTCTTGCTGATGAGCGTCTACAACCGGGATCATTACCGTATGCAACGGCTGACGAACCTTGATATTCACCTTACGGCGAAGAGCCAATACCATAGAAGAAACATCTTGAGCCATTTGCATGCGCTCTTCCAGATTCTTATCGATCTTAGACTCGTCGTAAACCGGGAAATCGGACAAGTGTACGGACTCAACGTTCTCACGTCTCGTAACGGCGATCAAGTCCAAGAACAACTGATCGGCATAGAACGGAGCGATCGGAGCCATCAACTTAGCCACTGTCTCCAAGCAAGTATATAAAGTCTGGTAAGCGGACAACTTATCCTCCGTCATGCCACCCCCCCAGAAACGACGGCGGTTCAAACGTACATACCAGTTACTCAAGTTATCATTTACGAAATCAGAGATAGCACGTCCGGCGCGAGTCGGCTCGTAAGCCTCCAAGTAGCCATCCACATCCTTCACCAAGCTGTTCAACAAGGAAAGGATCCAACGGTCGATCTCCGGACGCTTGCTCCACTCCACATCCGGATCGGAGTAATCGAAGCCATCCACGTTCGCGTACAAAGCGAAGAATGAATACGTATTATATAATGTACCGAAGAACTTACGGCGAACCTCCTCGATACCGTCGATATCAAACTTAATATTATCCCAAGGGGAAGCGTTCGTAATCATGTACCAACGCAACGGATCCGAGCCATACTTCTCGATCGTAGAGAATGGATCTACAGCGTTACCCAGACGTTTGGACATCTTATTTCCGTTCTTATCCAATACCAAACCGTTAGACACGACAGCCTTGTAAGCCACGCTATCAAAGATCATGGTACCCAAAGCGTGCAAGGTAAAGAACCAACCACGTGTCTGGTCAACACCCTCAGCGATAAAGTCCGCCGGATAAATCTGCCGGTTATCGAACTCCTTCAAGTTCTCGAACGGATAGTGAATCTGCGCATAAGGCATAGCGCCGGAATCAAACCATACGTCGATCAAGTCTGTCTCACGCTTCATCGGCTTACCGGAAGCGGAAACCAAGATAATATCATCCACATGCGGACGGTGCAAATCGATCTTCTCATAGTTCTCCTTCGTATAATCTCCCGGAGCGAAATCCTTGTAAGGGTTAGACTCCATAAAGCCGGCCTTCACGGATTTCTCGATCTCACCAAACAACTCTACCACGGAACCGATACACTTCTCCTCGCTACCGTCTTCCGTACGCCAGATAGGTAACGGGGTACCCCAATAGCGGCTACGGCTTAAGTTCCAGTCTTGCAAGTTTTCCAGCCATTTACCGAAACGACCCGTACCCGTGCTTTGCGGTTTCCAGTTGATCGTATTGTTCAACTCGATCATACGCTCACGGCAAGCGGTCGTACGGATGAACCAGCTATCCAACGGATAATACAATACCGGCTTATCGGTACGCCAGCAATGCGGGTAATTGTGTACATGCTTCTCGATCTTGAACACCCGGTTCTGGGCCTTCAGCATCATGCAGATCTCTATATCTAACGTCTCATCCTTATCCGTCTTCGTATCGTCGTAAGCGTTCTTCACGAACTTACCTTGCCACGGATCATAGTCGGAGGCATTCATGTTTGTTTGAACAAACTCCGGATCCAAATCTTCCAATTTGTAGAACTTACCGGTCATATCCACCATCGGGCGCACATTACCGTCCTTATCCTGCAACATCAAGGCAGGTACGCCGAAAGTTTTCGCCACCCGGTTATCGTCCGCTCCAAATGTCGGCGCGATATGTACGATACCCGTACCATCCTCTGTCGTAACAAAATCACCCGTGATCACCCGGAAAGCGCCTTCACCCGGATTTACCCATGGGATCAATTGCTCATATTTCATACCGGCCAATTCGGAACCCTTCCACTCTCCTACCACGCTGAAAGGAACCAACTTGTCACCCGGCTTGTAATCAGACAAAGAAAGCTCGGCAGCTTTCGGATTGAAGTAAGTCGATAATAAATCCTTCGCGATAACCGCGGTCATCGGGATGCCCGTGTAAGGATTATAAGTCTGCACGGCCAGATAAGTAATATTCGGACCTACGCAAAGCGCCGTGTTCGAGGGCAATGTCCAGGGAGTTGTTGTCCAAGCCAAGAAATAAGGATCACCAAATTGAGCCATCTCCGGTTTCGGATCCAAGATATGGAACTGCGCCGTACAAGTCGTATCCTTCACGTCACGATAACATCCCGGCTGGTTCAACTCATGCGTACTCAATCCCGTACCCGCGGCGGGAGAATACGGTTGAATCGTATAACCTTTATATAAAAGACCTTTCTTATAAAGCTCTTTCAATAGATACCACAACGTCTCGATATAGCGGTTATCATACGTGATATACGGATTCTCCATATCCACCCAATACCCCATCTTCTGCGTCAAGTCTTCCCACTCTTTCGTGAACTTCATCACGTCCTTACGGCAAGCGGCGTTATAGTCAGCGACAGAAATTTTCTTACCAATATCTTCCTTCGTGATACCCAAAGCCTTCTCCACGCCTAACTCGACAGGCAGACCATGTGTATCCCAACCTGCCTTACGATTCACCAAGAATCCCTTCATGGTTTTATAACGGCAGAAAATATCTTTAATCGAACGAGCGATAACATGGTGAATACCAGGCATACCGTTTGCGGATGGAGGTCCCTCGTAGAATACGAATGTAGGATGTCCCTCTCTTGTTTCAAGACTCTTATGGAAGATGTCTCCATCTTGCCACCTCTTCAGCACCTCTTTATTTACGTTCGACAAGTCAAACTTAGAATATTCGGTAAATTTCTTACTCATATCGTGATGTATTTTTCTTGCTTCTAAAAAATTGTCGCAAAGTTAGTGATTTCTTTCGAATTAGACAATACGCTCCCTTTCTAATGGCCAATAGAAATCAGCAGGGCGATCACCTCCGAATAATTAGCGGTTCCGGTAGGTATCTTATTGCCTTTCAGGAAAAGATTATAGGCCACTTCTTGCACCTCGCCGATCAACGGGCTGTATAGGGATTGCCAATAGGCGACTTTCTCGTTATACAAGTCCTTGATCTCGGGGCGCAATCTTTCCGTCCAAGCCTCAAAAGAGTCCTTATCCAAAGCCACATACGCGTTGCTCAACACATAAGGCAGCAAAGAGAAGTAACCCGAGAACCGGATCTCCGCCACGGAAGAACCCGTACATATTAAATAACTGTATAGATTAGCCTCGGCCTCGTTGGATATACCAAGCACATGCGCCATCTCATGGGCGTAGGTGGCGGGGTATTGCACGGATAAGAGCTGGCCGTTCAAATTGAACTCCGTGAAAAACGGCCCCATATACCCCATTACCCCTACTCCGCTCATCAGCCGCGAGAACAGCATCGTTTTAGGATGAAGATAGGCACCGGGAGCGGTAAGACCGAAACGAGCCGGCAATTCTCGATACCCTTCCAGCACCGCCTCTTTTACGACCTCCCGGTCGATCGTCTCTATCGGGACCCACGAGGCATTCAAGGAATCCGTGTAGGTCTCCAAGAAAGACTGGAAACGTTCCGAGGAAAAAGGTACATACGCTGTTTGCGTACGCGTGAAAAAATCTTCCCGGAAATAATTCAATCCCCAAGCGATATAGAACCAGACATACACCCACGCCAGATATTCCACGATATGCCTTACTGTCCTCCCCCTCCTTCGCCTCCTTATAATCGCATACGACAGATACCCTAATAACCCGGCGATGCTACCATAAATAAAACAATCCCCCACAGAAAAAGAAAACAAGCAGGAGAAACGAGACAGCACACCCGATACCCCTGGATAAATCGAACGGGAATACCATTCGCCTAATCCGGGATTCCCCATCACGATCCATACAGAGATGAGAAGGATCGCCAATATAATCCAACGAACACGTATCTTTTTTAGATATTCAAGCTTTACCATAGGGAGACAAATATATCATATCCTTTTCAGTTCATACCGTTTTATGAGCAAAAAACAAAAAAAAATCAAGAAACAAATTCCCCCGGACAGTAAAAGCCAAATCACGGATCTTCCCTTCCGTACCTGATCATGGGTAAGTTTTTGCCCAGCATTTCGATGATGAGCATAAGAAATCTCAGAGCCTGCAACGACAGTACAAGTATCAACCTTGCTTCGTATACGTACGGATTTCGCGCTTAGAGTTTGCCGGACATACTGTTTACCGCTACTATCCGGAAGTGAATATATAACTTGTTTTAATTCCCACATAGTTGAGTCTTCAAAGCATGAACGATCTTTCCGTACCAACGTATCGAGATTCGTTATTCGTATGGAATCGGTCGAAAGGATCTCCTCAGATAAATGTGTCGTTTTATGCGTTCCGCAACTACAGAACATACAGACAACGCAAAGCATATAAACTAACACTCCTGACTTCGTCACTTTTTACGGCTTCATATTTATATCGCTTGAAAATGAGATAGATAGCAATCATAATAGGTGATTTAGGGTGACGCAAAGCTGATTTTGCTATCTTTACGTCATGTTTGTCCG
>JAQVCX010000013.1 GCA_028689545.1 Parabacteroides sp. | reverse complement strand
GCGAGATGCTGAAGCTGGACCTGGAAGGCAAGGAACTGCTGGACATGGGATGCGGCACGGCCGTGCTGGCCATCCTGGCCCGGCTGAAAGGGGCGAGACGGGTAGCGGCCATCGACATCGACGAATGGGCGTATGACAACGCCCTGGAGAATATCCGCCTGAATCATACCGAAGACATACAAGTGGCCTTGGGCGGCGCCGAGAAAATAAAAGAGTTCGGTACGTTCGACATCGTCTTCGCCAATATCAACCGAAACATCCTGCTGAATGACATTTGTCAATACGCAAACGCCATGAGACCGGGTAGCACCCTGTTTATGAGCGGATTCTACGTAGAAGACATCCCCGCGATAGAAGCGGAATGCCAGAAAAACGGGCTGAAACTAGACTCCTATAAGGAAAGAAATCATTGGGTAGCCGTAAGGGTTCTAAAGGAATAACTTTTTTTAACAGCGAAAGTTAAGACAAGGATAAACCTTAATCCAAATAAATACGTTATCTTAGTGGAAACTTCTAAAAAGAAAAAGTTATGAAAAGCGTAGATTCAAAATTATTACTTGGCCTTGTAGTAGGCGCGGCCGTTGGCGCCGCTGTTGGTTATTTGGCAGCGACAGACAAGAGAGAACAATTACTGGAAGAATTGAACGGTGTTGTCGGGAAAGTAAAAGAAGGATTTAACTCCGCTCTTGCCAAATATAAAGAAGGGAAGCAAGAGGTAGCGCAAGCCGCCGAAGAAACCCCCGCTGAATAAGCCTTGTATGGAGAAAGATTCAGGAACAGTCTTCCGTGAGCTGAGAGAAGATACGTCGGCTTATGTGGAGTTAAAGCTTGAGCTCCTAAAGTTGAGCACATATGAGAGAACGGGCAAAGTCATAGCCGTTCTCTCATATGGCTTGATCTTATTGTTCTTGGCGTTCTTCGCCATCCTGTTCATATTCCTGGCCCTGGGCTTCTTCCTGGGGGATTGGCTCGGCTCCTCGGGGTTCGGGTTCGGTATCGTGGCGGTCTTGTACCTGCTACTCATCGGCATTATAATAATGAATAAGGACAGGATCAGCACAAAAGTATTAAATGAGGTAATAGCCGCCATGACGGCGAACGACGATAAAAATAACGCGACAAACGATGAACAACCGGCAAACCCCACTGGAGAAACTGATTTCTGACAAGGAACGCATACAGAGACAATGCAGGCGGCAGGAACAGAAATTGAACGAGGATCTCTCTTATATACAGGAGAACGCCGGAAACTTGTTGTTATCCGGGATGTCGTCTCTCCTTTTCCCCGGCAATAAATCGACGACAAAGACCAACGACAAGAGCACGGCACCCGTAGCGGCCGCCGCCCCTTCCCTCGCTTTCGGGATCGCGGACTATTTATCCATCGCAAAAGGCATGATTCCCATCGCTTGGGATCTAGCCCAGCCATTTATCATGTCCTGGGGAGTCAAAAAAGCGAAAAAATGGTTCTCTAATCTCCTATTTAAGAAAAAGAAATAACCTCCAACAATTAATTTATGTTAGAGGGCAGCTTTTTTTTGGTCTCATTATAAGGCTCAATACAAAAAACATGACTACATTTGCAGTCGTTAAAGCAAGGATGAAATGAATATCCACTCCTTGCGCATGGATAAGAGATAGAAATAACGACTTATTATTAATAAACCCATAAAAAGTTTTATTACAATGATCAAACTAGGTATTAACGGTTTTGGCCGTATCGGACGTATGGTGTTCCGCGCGGCAGTTGCCAACTTTGGCAACGACATCCAAGTAGTAGGTATCAACGACCTATTGGATGCTGATTACTTGGCATACATGCTAAAATATGATTCAGTACACGGTCGTTTCGACGGCGAAGTGGCTGTAGAAGACGGTGCTTTGGTTGTAAACGGTAACAAGATCCGTTTAACAGCTGAGATGGATCCCGCTAACTTGAAATGGAACGAGGTTCAGGCTGACGTAGTTGTTGAGTCTACTGGTTTCTTCTTGACAGACGAGACAGCTCGCAAGCACATCCAAGCTGGCGCTAAGAAAGTTATCATGTCCGCTCCTTCTAAGGACGCTACTCCTATGTTCGTTTACGGTGTAAACCACAAGACTTACGCAGGTCAAGACATCATCTCTAACGCTTCTTGTACTACAAACTGCTTGGCTCCTATCGCTAAGGTTTTGAACGACAAGTTCGGTATCGTAAAAGGCTTGATGACTACAGTTCACGCTGCTACAGCTACTCAGAAGACAGTAGACGGTCCTTCTAAGAAAGACTGGAGAGGTGGCCGTGGTATCCTTGAGAACATCATCCCTTCTTCAACAGGTGCCGCTAAGGCTGTAGGTAAAGTATTACCTGTATTGAACGGCAAATTGACAGGTATGGCTTTCCGCGTACCGACTTCTGACGTTTCTGTTGTAGACTTGACAGTTGTTCTTGAGAAAGAGGCTTCTATGGCTGACATCTGCGCCGCTATGAAGCAAGCTTCTGAAGGCGAATTGAAGGGTGTTCTTGGCTATACTGAAGACGCTGTTGTTTCAACAGACTTCCGTGGCTGCTCTAACACTTCTATCTTCGACGCTAAGGCTGGTATCTCTTTGGATTCTAACTTCGCTAAGATCGTATCTTGGTACGACAACGAGTGGGGTTATTCAAACAAGGTATGTGAAATGGCTCGCGTCATTGCTAATAAATAAATGAATAATCAATAACTAATAAATAAATAAATAATAATTAATAATTAACTACATCATTATACGACATAGGAAAGGGCTATCCTCTTTGAGGATAGCCTTTTTTTTTGTACGTTTGTGTCATGGAATCATACGAACTTATCACGATCCTAGGGCCTACGGCCTCCGGAAAGACGACCTTCGCCGCCGCTCTCGCCGCACATTTGGATACGGAGATCATCAGCGCGGATTCACGGCAGATCTATCGCTCCATGGATATCGGGACGGGTAAGGACCTGGCGGATTACAACGTGGATGGAAAGCGAATACCTTACCACCTGATCGATATCTGCGAACCCGGCTATAAATATAACGTATTCGAGTATCAGCATGACTTTTTCCGGGTCTATGAGGATATGAGGCGGAGGGGTAAACTCCCCATCTTATGCGGAGGGACCGGGATGTACATCGAGGCCGTGCTGAAAGGATATAGGCTATTAGACGTGCCTCAAGACCCTACGCTACGGGAAGCCCTTAGGGGTAAGACCCTGGAGGAGTTGGAGGCCATCCTCGCCTCGTATAAGGTGTTGCATAATAAAACGGACGTGGACTCCGCGCAACGGGCTATCCGAGCGATCGAGATCGAGGAGTATTATAAGACCCAGGCCCCGGACATGAATGAATATAATCCGGTAGACAGCCTGATCATCGGTATCCACATCGACCGGGAGCTACGCAGGGAAAAAATATCCCGACGCTTGCGGGCCCGGCTAGACGAGGGTATGGTGGACGAGGTTCGTGCGATATTGGCTACGGGCGTTAAACCGGAGGACCTGATCTATTACGGATTGGAATATAAGTTTCTTACCTTATATATCATCGGGGAGCTTTCTTTCGAGGAGATGGTCTCGCGACTCGAGATAGCGATCCATCAATTCGCCAAGAGGCAGATGACTTGGTTTCGGGGCATGGAACGCCGGGGATGCGAGATTCATTGGATAGACGCCAGCCTCCCGACCGAAGAAAAGATAGCGACAACAATGCGAATTCTAAATAATAAGCAGCTATGATAACAATCAACGATCTAAATAAAAGCGAGAACTTCTTCCTGATGGCAGGCCCCTGCGTAATCGAGGGGGAAGATATGGCGCTACGTATCGCCGAGAAAATAGTGGGTATCACGGAAAGACTGCATATACCCTATGTGTTCAAAGGCTCCTATCGGAAAGCGAATCGCTCCCGCCTGGATTCTTTCACGGGCATCGGAGACGAGAAGGCGCTCAAGATCTTACGGAAGGTGAGCGAGACGTTCGATATCCCCACCGTTACCGACATCCATGAGACAACGGAGGCCGCCATGGCCGCCGAATATGTAGATGTCCTCCAAATCCCGGCTTTCCTATGCCGCCAAACGGATTTATTGGTAGCGGCGGCCCAGACCGGGAAGATCGTCAATATAAAGAAAGGACAGTTCCTCTCGCCGGGCGCCATGCAATTCGCCGTGCAAAAGGTAGTAGACGCGGGAAATGAGAATGTCATGATCACCGAGCGGGGAACGACATTCGGCTATACCGACCTGGTCGTCGATTTCCGGGGTATCCCGCAAATGCGGACATTCGGTTTCCCGGTCATCATGGATGTGACCCATTCCTTGCAGCAACCGAACCAGACCTCCGGCGTGACCGGTGGATTGCCCGCCCTTATCGAGACGATAGCGAAAGCCGCCATAGCCGTGGGCACCGACGGCCTGTTCATAGAGACCCACCCGGAGCCCGGCCAAGCCAAATCCGACGGGGCCAATATGCTCAGGCTGGATTTATTAGAAGATCTTTTGACACGCTTGGTACGTCTACGGCAAGCGATCCTATAAAAAAACAAGGGGCCCCTACTAAAAAGGCCCCTTTATTTCTTCTTCTTACGATCAATAATCTTATTATCCCAACTTGCTGATTTTCCTCAGCCTGTCTTCATCTATCAACTTAATCTTTCTACCGTCTAAAGCGATGATACGTTCCGCCACAAAGGTGGACAACGTGCGAATAGCATTCGATGTAGTCATATTAGATAGATTCGCCAGATCCTCACGAGCCAAATAGATGCTTAACGTAGCACCGTCTTCTTCCAGCCCGTAACTATCTTTCAGGAACAACAAAGATTCAGCTAATCGCCCACGAATATGTTTTTGCGTAAGGTTTACCGTACGTTCATCCGAGATACCAAGATCAATGGATAACTGTCGGATGAAAAACATAGCCAAATTAGGATTACTCATTAAAAGGCCCGTAACCACTTTCATTGGAATCAAGCAAACCGTAGAAGCCTCGAAAGCGGAAGCGTTCGTCAAGTAATCTTCTTGAGCGAAACTAGCCCGGTACCCAAAATACTGTACGGGCTTGATCATCCGGATAATTTGGCTTCTGCCGCCTACTCCATCCTTGTAAATCTTTACTTTCCCCTTTAACAAGCACATCATGTCCTTTGGTTCGTCGCCCTCGCAATAAATCAACTCGTTACGTTTGAAATGCTGGATCGTCGAATTTCTACGGAGAATCTCACGTTCCTTTTCGGTCAGGACCCTCCACACCTCTGATAAACTAGCCGATAAATCGACCTCTTCTTTTTGCTGTTTAACCACGACTGCTATATAACATACTTATGAAGCACAAATATACAATTTTTCTTTTGATAAAATAAAAACTTCCGTACGATTAATCATATCGTATTGTAATATTTTACTTTCTTTCACGTCTAAACTGAAATTTATTCATTACGTTTGTCTATAAAGAATGTAGAACCATTGAAAAAGTTATACTCGATACTTAGCTTGATTTTAATAACTATAAGTATTTTCGCGAAGAACACTGATACTTATAGTGATAAGAGCCTGCCTCTTGACAAGGGAAATCGAGAAATGAGAGCACGGGCGGACTCTATCATGCACCTTGTGATCGAAAAGGCGACCCAATACCAAAATACGGTATCGAAATACGAGGCCAAGATTTATATCAAAGGACGTACGGAAATTTTAAAACAAAATGTGTTAATACGTCTTGCCCATCATATCTTCCCTATCGACCGGAAAAACAAGGATATGCTTTTTGAGATGGTCAGCCAATCTAAATTTAACGCGCCCAAGAATTATCTTCACGATCTAAAGGCGGTCAACGGAAACAGCATACCCGACGGGAAGAAACAGCAGGAGGCATTGGCTTTCTTGAATTTGAACGTATACTCCCCTACCGCTTACGATGATGCCATCTTCATGCCGATAGCCAGCAACGCCTTTGAGCTTTACACGTTCCAACTGGAAGGGCAGGAGACGGTCAACGGCTTCACGATTTACAAAATCCGCTTCCTACCCAAACAGTGGAGCCAGAAATTGGTATGCGGGGATTTATATGTCATCGACCAATTATGGACGATCGATAAGATCGATATGAACGGCCGTTATTCTTTCGCCGAATTCAACCTGGTCATGACCTACGGACGGGATTTCAGGCGGTTCATCCTACCCGAGAAAGCGGATCTATTCCTCCAATACCGGGTATTGGGAAACGCGGTGGCAACCACCTACCATTCATCTTTCAAGTATCAGGAAGTGGAATGGGTGGAAGAGGATAACGAAAGCCATAAGTGGAAATCCTTGGACCTGACCAATTATTACAAACTATCGTCCGATACGGTTTCTATTATCAGGGATTCCACTTATTGGAATATCCATCGTGACAAGCCCTTGAGCCCGGATGAAGCCCGCTTATACACGAAGGCCCAAGAGCTGAATATAAGTAAAATAGATACGGCCGCCGATCTTCAAAAGTACGTCAAGCTAACGGAGCGGTTGACAAACACGGTCAATATGGATTATAAATTGACCCGCATTAAATATTCCGGCGTTCTAAATCCGTTCCAACTGGGTTATTCCGCCCGCAACGGTATCACTTACAAACAGCAATTCCGTATCAGCAAGACATTCGCCCATGACAAGCAGATCCGTTTCCGTCCGGAGATCGGTTACGTATTCAAGCGCAAGCAGATATTTTTCAAGGTAGGAGGCGATTGGGAATACTCGCCGCAAAAACGGGGAATCTTATCGATAGAGGTAGGAAACAGCAATGAGAGCTACTCGTCCGAGATCACCCAAAAGATCAATGAGGAACTAAAGGACTCCACCTTCAACTTCGATGATTTAAACCTGGAGTATTTCAAGCATTACTACGCGGAAATAAAAAACTCCATCGAGTTATTCAACGGGTTTCAATTGACGACGGGTATCACTTACCACCGGCGTATCCCCTCTAAAAAGAGAGTGGACATCGATCCGGGGGAGGATGTGGAGGAGATACTCAGCCAGAATTACAACGACTTTACGCCCACGATAGGTTTCTCCTATACCCCCCGCCAATATTATCGCATGGACGGATACCGGAAAGAGTATGTCTATTCGTATTATCCCACGATATCCATTGAATTCGGGAGGGGTATCCCCGGGGTGGGGAAAAGCACGGGAGATTACGGACGTATAGAGGCGGACGTGCATCAAAGCCTTATGCTGGGCCTGTGCAGGCGGTTGAACTATCATATCAGCGCCGGTCTTTATACGCAACAGAAGTCCACCTATTTCGCGGACTTCAGGTACTTCACCCGCAGGAATTTCCCCGATACGTGGGACGATCAGATCGGCGGAGTCTTCAATCTACTGAAGAGCGAGTGGTTCAATGCCTCCGATCAGTATATACAAGCGCATTTCATGTATGAAAGCCCTTTTGTCTTATTCAAGATCCTGCGCATCAACTCCACGAAGAAATACATGCAAACGGCCTCACGCTATATCCTGTCCGAACGCTTTTATCTGAGCCAACTATGGACACCGGTCTTGCCTAGCTATACGGAGGTAGGATACGGCATCGGGAACCATATCTTTAATATCGGGATATTCGCCGGATTCGAGGGCTTGAGTTATCAAAGCATAGGGTTGAAGTTTGCCTTCGAGTTGTTTCGATGAGGGGATAACGGGCGGGCCACCAATATCCCTTTACAACTCTTTATCCCCTCGGCGTAATCTCGCAAGGAACCTTCTTGGACGATTACCTTTTTAGCGGAAGAAGAGGCATGGATAAAAGTCAGCCGTCCCTCCTTCCAATAGGCGATTCCGACGTGCGTCACGTCTAGCCCCTTGATGGAAGTGACGAAACAGAGGATATCGCCATTCTTGATTCCAGACGAACACTTGTCGATCTCCCGCTTAGGTACATAATAATGAGGACGCAGGTTTATCTCTTTTTCCTTATCGGCCATCCTACGGACCCTTTCCGGATGGTTCTTCAGCTGCTTATAGCTATCCGGATGCGTGGATATAAAAGATAAATCCAATGGCAGGGAGGCACCCCCGATCTCCCGCCCCATGTCTTTCACGATTCCTTTTCGCTCATTCTCATAGAACCAGTCGGTCATATAATGCAACCGATCGGTGTAATCCCCTATCGTACCCTCTCTGTACCGGAGCCGTTGTAGGTTCTCACGGAAGTTCTCAAAGGTAGGGTTTTCCTCTAGCAGGGCGCGGGATAAGGCCAATACGGTCTCCGCGAATGTGGTGCAATCCAATTCCCGCAGATTGACCACCAAGCCCTCCGGCTCCTTTTCCAAGGTAGAGGCTACATAGGGAGTCTCCCGGAAGAAAAGGGCGGTATGGATCATTAGCTCGCCCATAGGCAACGATTCCTGGGATTCCATCTGGGTATAATACCGTTCGAAAAGAGCGCGATCCTCATCCGTGCAATACAATTTACGGGACGCGGGATCTTGGGCGTTCACCAAAAACGCCACGCATACACATATACAAAAACCGAGCACTACCGTTACCCTTCTCATACGCTAATCCTTTTTCGTTTGCAGTAAATCCTCCAATTTCACCAGCTCGTCACGGAATTGGGCGGCCTCGATGAAATCCAGTTTCTTCGCCGCCTCCGTCATCTGTTTGCGCGTCCGCTCGATCGCCTTCTCAAGCTGCGTACGGTTCATGTATTGCACGACCGGGTCCGCTACCAAGCTGGGATTCGGCTCTATATAAGCGTAAGGCTCCGCCGTTTGTTGTTTCTCGGCAAGCATGGATACGCTGTTTTTCATGACCTGCTTCGGGGTGATGCCATGCGCCTCGTTGTAGGCCATCTGTTTCTCTCGCCGGCGATTGGTCTCGTCCATGGTCTGCCGCATGCTCGCCGTGATCTTATCGGCGTAGAAGATGACCTTACCGTTCACGTTTCGGGCGGCACGTCCGGCTGTCTGTGTCAAGGATCGGTGGGAGCGCAAAAAGCCCTCCTTATCCGCATCCAAGATAGCGACCAACGAGACCTCCGGTAGATCCAGGCCCTCACGCAACAGGTTGACACCGATCAGCACGTCAAACAGCCCCTTCCGCAGGTCGTCCATAATCTGTACCCGATCCAAGGTATCCACATCGCTATGTATATAGTTGCATCGTACCCCCATGCGGGTCATATAAGAGGTCAGTTCCTCCGCCATACGCTTGGTCAAGGTGGTCACCAAGACACGCTCGTTTTTCGCCGAGCGCTGCGTGATCTCCTCCATCAAGTCGTCTATCTGGTTTAATGAGGGGCGGACATCGATAATCGGGTCCAGCAGGCCTGTCGGACGTATCACCTGCTCCACCACCACGCCCTCGCTCTTTATCAGCTCGTAATCGGCGGGGGTAGCGCTCACATAAATGCCCAGCGGTGTCAACGACTCGAACTCATCGAAGGTAAGCGGACGGTTATCCATCGCCGAGGGCAAACGGAAACCATACTCCACCAAGTTCTTTTTCCGGGCATAATCCCCGCCATACATCGCGCGAATCTGCGGGATCGTCACATGGCTCTCGTCTACGACAAGCATGAAGTCCTTCGGGAAATAGTCCAACAGGCAGAAAGGACGATCTCCCGCCACACGTCCGTCGAAGTACCGGGAATAGTTCTCGATACCCGAGCAATGCCCTAGCTCCCGGATCATTTCCAGGTCGAACGTGACACGCTCGTACAGGCGTTTCGCCTCGAAGGGCTTACCGATCTCCTTCAATAAATTCACCTGCGTACCCA
Source organism: Parabacteroides sp. (assembly GCA_028689545.1). Taxonomy (GTDB): domain Bacteria; phylum Bacteroidota; class Bacteroidia; order Bacteroidales; family Tannerellaceae; genus Parabacteroides. Next base: position 39,734 of record JAQVCX010000013.1, on the reverse strand, counting down.
GATCCACATCGATCTGGCCGATCGCCATATTGATACGATCTTGGGTGGTCACGAATAGATTGGTAGGGTAAATATTCAGCTCATCCTGCTCATCATATTCCTCGCCTGTCAACGGATTGAAAGAGGAGATGCGGTCTATCTCATCATCCCAGAACTCGATACGGTAGGCCATGCCGTCGAAGGTCTCGATCGCCGGGAAGAGATCTACCGTATCACCATTCACACGGAAGCAGCCTCTTTTGAACTCCAGCTTATTATTCACGTACAGGGCATCTACGAACCGGCGCAACAGCTTATCCCGGTCAATACGCATACCCCGTTCCAGGTGCGTCACTTTCTCGGCGAAGGCCGTAGGGTCCGCCATACCATAGAGGCAGGATACGGACGAGACCACGATCACGTCCTTACGCCCCGACAAGAGGGAAGCCGTGGCCCTCAGGCGCAGCTTATCGATCTCCTCATTAATCGCCAAGTCTTTCTCTATATAGGTATCGGTAGAAGGCAGATAGGCCTCCGGCTGGTAATAATCATAATAAGAGACAAAGTACTCCACCGCATTATTGGGGAAGAACGCCTTGAACTCACTATACAACTGGGCGGCAAGCGTCTTATTATGACTGAGTATCAAGGTTGGTTTCTGAACTTCCTTTATCACGTTAGCGATCGTAAACGTCTTACCGGAACCGGTAACACCCAAAAGGGTCTGGAAAGGGACGCCGCTCTTGATCCCTTCCGACAACGCCGCAATCGCCTCGGGCTGGTCACCCGTGGGATTGAACGAAGACGATATTTCAAAATTCATTCTTTATCCGATCTATTGTTTAGGCATTATCAGCCATAATATAACGTACAGCAGTATACCGAATCCGGCGAAAAGAACCATCAATACCCATACGATCCGCATGATCGTCGGATCCATATTCAAGTACTCCGCGAGGCCGGCGCAAACGCCACCTATCATCCCGTTATTCGAACGGGTCAATCTTTTCTTCTCTTCCATATCCTATAGTATCTTTATCAAAATACACAAAGATACGCTATTTTGCACTTGCCAAGTGCAAAATGCGACGATATTTGCACTTGGCGAGTGCAAAACGGCTTATAAGTTGAACCAATAGTTCATCTTCACCATGAACGTATTGGCCGCGGGGAGTCCCCACATACGATCCAGATTACTTCCCCAGCCGGGGGAATACCAGTTGTCGCGGTTGGACATCCGGTGCTCCCAAACGAAGTAAAGCGTGGAGCCGGGCAGGTATTCCCAACGGGCCACCAGGTTGGAACGAAACTCGTTGAACCGGAAATCGGGATTCTTGAAAGCCATCGCCCCTTCTCCCTCCCCGATCCGATAGACTCCATCCGCATAGCTCAGATGAGCTGGCTCGATACGCTGAAAGCGGTTCTCGAAGGTATGAGACTTCGTATCGGCCGCTAATTTAAAATCATCGTATTTAGCGATGGAGGTGAACGGAGCGCCATAGAATTGAATGGAGATATCGGGTGTCACGTTCACCTGCAATTTCAGCGTGAGGCCATACGTTTTCTGATCCATGTGGCCCATGACATAATAAGAAGGGGTCAGGCTACTTGAGATAAGCGGGCTCGTCGTAGCCACATATTGCATCCGATCCGTATTCCACGCGTAATCCAGTTGCCCGGACAAATAGACATGGTTTCCCAAGCGGAATGTCAAGCTGGGCATGATCGTGTTGAAGCGGTTTCCCTCGAAGTTATGATCGCCCTCGAATTTCAGCATGAACATCATCCGCCTCGCCTTATCGGTATTGAACCTTACGGAGGTCAAGAGATAAGGGCCGAAGCGTACATCCGGCCCCCCTCGCAGCAAGCGGCTATCCAGCCAATTCCAGCCGAAGGTCTCCTTCACGTCCCATTCATACCGGCTCATCGTCATGCTTTGCCAACGCAAGGAGGCGTTGTTGCTGAAAGGAGTGCCGCCGTAGTTCCACATATTCTTTTGCGACAGGGTGAAGGCGTTGTAGCGGAATATTTTCCAGATATCGGTCTGCCGGTACATGACCTCGGTCTCATTCATCAGATAATCCGTCTCCTTCATATATCCCATATCGTTCAAGTCGAAACCGGGCGACGACCACGTGAAAGTCTCCGAGAAGTTCCACTTGGCGTTTCCTTTCCGCCCCACTTTCACGTAACCGCCCGTTCCGGTCAGGGAGCGACGGGTAGGATCCACCCCCAGATAATCAGCGGAGGAAGCCCTTTGGTAATAATGCGCCACGCTATTCTGCAAGGCCGTGATCGCCGCGGCGCTACCCCGCAAGGAGCTCAACATCCCCTTTACATCTATATAATAAAGGCGATTCTTGAAGTACCGCGTAAAATCAATACCCACCGTGAAAGCGTTACGCACCCTGAAATCCTCCAGATAAGGCTGATCCAAGGCACGGTTCACCGAGGTCACCATGCCGCCCAGCAAGGTGTTTCCTTTCCAGTTCTTTTGCACACGGGCCACGGTATAGTTGGTCAGGGGCTCCACGACCTCCTTGCTCTCCGTCCCATTACGGGTCACTCGGGCGGAGGAACGTGCCGTCACGCTCTCGATCACCCCGATCGTCAATCCCCGCTTGTTCGTACCCGTCAGCTTCAAGGCCCCGATAATCGGCACATTCTCTTTCGCCTCGGCATAACTGCCTACGTTGTCTATATCCCGTGGGGTATAAGAGGGAGAGGCGCCGATCCTACGGGTATAAAACATCATATCGCTGCCGTTCGCGAAATCCAAGATATGCTTGCCCTCCAAGAAGAAGGGGCGTTTCTCATCGTAAAACGTCTCGTAGGCCGTAAGGTTCATCACGGAGGGGTCCAACTCCACCTGCCCGTAATCCGGGTTGATCGTCAGATCCAACGTATAATCCGAGAGGGCGAACTTAGCGTCCAAGCCCACGTTTCCTCCCCAGCTATGTCCTTTTTGATAAGGGCTGCCGTCTATCCGGGGCTCTTGCCTGTATTTGCCCATCACATACGGCAGGAACTCGATGCCACGGGGCTTGGGGACGGAGTCCATACCGCTCATATTACCGAAGGAGAAGACATGACCGTTGTTTTTCAAGGGGATCATGCTCCAGTTTTGCACCTCGTTGTTCCTACGGATGATACGGCGCACGTGCAAGCCCCAAACGCCATCCTCCGATCGCTGGTTATAGCGCAACTGGCTGAAGGGGATACGCAGCTCGGCAGTCCAGCTGGAATCCGCCCGGTCGATATACGTCCGTCCCTCCCAGACGGCGTTCCAACTTAGGTTGACGTTCAGCTTATCCGTCACCACCAGATCCGTCTTATTGCCTCCCAGGTTGATATTGAACTCCGGAGCGGCCCGATAATCATGGTAGGTATCGAAAGCTACACTGATCAGGTCGCCCAGGCTATTATCATCCCGGTTCCCGATAAAACGGTTCATCTTATCCGGCACGGCGTCCTTGCAATACACGCCTACGTAGATGTATTTATCGTCATAGAAAAGTTTCACCCGGGTGGGAGATGGGGTGATCGTCCGCTCGTAGGGGATGATCTGCACGAAACGGTCCGACCATTCGCCTTGCCTCGTCCAAAGGTCCTCATCCAGCTTCCCGTCGATCGTAGGCTTCACGCCCGATACTTTCCGGATATCATAGGTACGTTTATAAGCTTTCCCGAAAGGGACGATCGAATCTTGCTGGGCTTCGCACAACAAAGAGATTCCTAAAAACACGAGTAGAGTCAGATATTTCATAACGGCCTAGACTATAAGATAACAATAAGCCTCAAAGATAAACACTTCTTTTCATAAAAGGGCACATCTTCCCCCCTAATTTATCCAGGGAAAAGCAAGCCACACGCCACGCCGGTATAGGCATCGCCCCACGCCTATACCGGCGTGAGGCCGTGCCTATATCGGTGTAGGCCTACGCCTATAGTGCCGTGGGCTCACGCCTATATCGGCGTGTTTAGATATAGGCCTTCACCTTCTCCCGATCCGTTTCCACCGTCTCGAACTCGGAGGAGACGACGCTGCTTCCCATCGGGACATGCTCGTTGCGGTATTCCATTTTACTGTATACGATACTTCGGGCGGAGGTATGAAACTCTTTCGCGCCTGTCTCCGCCTCTATTTTCGCGATATTATTCTCGCGTACGCCACAACCCGGCATGATGATGATCCGTCCGTCGGCACGTCTCACCAGCTCGGCGATCAAGGGGATTCCTTTCACGGCATCCGATTGCTGGCCGGAGGTCAAGATACGGTCGCATCCTAACTCGATCAGCTGCTCCAGCGCGGCGAAGGGGTCCCGGCAGACATCGAAAGCCCGGTGGCAGGTCACGGATAGGGGCTTTGCCGCCTCGATCAGCCGCCGCATCAAGGGCACATCGATATCCCCGTCTTTCGTCAGGCAGCCGAAAACGACGCCATGCACCCTCAAGTCCTTGCACAGCTCTATATCCAATAACATGGATTGTACCTCGGCTTCCGTATACAGGAAATCACCGCCCCTAGGACGGATAATCACGTTTATATCGATCCGGGAAGTCAAGGCCTGCGCCGTCTTGATCTCTCCATAACTAGGCGTAGTGCCCCCTTCGGGTATCCCGGCGCAAAGCTCCACACGGGTAGCTCCTCCCTCCTCCGCCTCCACACAGCTCTGGGCGGAATTCGCGCATATCTCAATAATTCGTTTCATGTTTATTTAGTATTGTTGACGTACAAAATTACACAAATATTACCACTTACTCAACAGAACTACAAATAACTGTCCGATACCATCAGAAACACCCCCATAACCGATTAACAAAACAAAACAGAGTTGTCGCCTTTGCTATCAAAAAGACAGTAATTTCGCATTCACTTATCAGTCTACACATTAGAAGATGGAGCATAACTTCCAGATTGGTCTAAAGAAGAAACAAATTGGTCTATTTCGGCACGATCGCCCCATGTCCCAAAGTTTAACTAAGTTCAAAAAGACACAAAAAGTCACATTTTCAAACATCGAACCCGCAAAAGAAGTAATATCGCGGTGACATTTTAATAGGTTTAGGTAAATAACAATAGGCTTTATGGGAGAAATAAAAGGCTATATCTCACAGGTTATCGGCCCGGTAGTGGATATCCACTTCGATCGCGGGACAGACGAATCAGTAACACTTCCCCGCATCCACGACGCCATGGAGATTTCCCGTCCAAACGGAAAGATCTTGATCGTTGAAGTACAGCAGCACATCGGGGAAAATACCGTCCGCACCGTGGCGATGGATACGACCGACGGATTGAGACGAGGCATGGAGGCCGTGTCAAACGGAATGCCCATCACCATGCCTACCGGCGAGCAAGTGAAAGGACGTTTGATGAATGTCACCGGCGCCCCTATCGACGGCATGACCGAGCTGACGAAAGACGGGGCTCTGCCCATACATCGTGAGCCTCCCAGATTCGAGGATCTGACAACGATACAGGAAGTCCTCTACACGGGCATCAAAGTAATCGACTTACTGGAGCCTTACGCCAAAGGGGGTAAGATCGGCCTTTTCGGGGGAGCCGGAGTGGGCAAGACGGTATTGATCATGGAATTGATCAACAACATAGCGAAGAAAAACAATGGATTCTCCGTATTCGCCGGTGTGGGCGAACGTACACGCGAGGGTAACGACCTGTTGCGTGAGATGATCCAATCCGGTGTCATCCGATACGGCGAGGCGTTCAAGAAGAGCATGGAGGCAGGCAACTGGGACTTGTCGAAGATCGATTATGCGGAATTGGCCCAGTCGCAGGCCACCCTGGTGTTCGGGCAGATGAACGAACCGCCGGGAGCCCGCTCGTCCGTGGCCTTATCGGGCTTGACGATCGCCGAGTCCTTCCGTGACAAGGCCTCCGAGGGAGAAAGGAAAGATATCTTGTTCTTTATCGATAATATCTTCCGGTTCACCCAAGCCGGTTCCGAGGTTTCCGCCTTGCTGGGGCGTATGCCTTCCGCCGTGGGTTACCAACCTACATTGGCCACGGAGATGGGCGCGATGCAAGAGCGCATCACCTCTACCAAGAAGGGCTCCATCACCTCCGTACAGGCGGTGTATGTGCCGGCCGACGACCTGACGGACCCGGCCCCGGCTACCACCTTTACGCACTTGGACGCGACGACCGTCCTCAGCCGCAAGATCACGGAGCTAGGCATCTATCCGGCCGTAGACCCGCTGGAATCTACCTCACGCATCCTCGACCCGCTGATCGTGGGCAAGGAGCATTACGAGACGGCGCAACGGGTAAAACAAATCCTGCAACGAAACAAGGAGCTGCAAGATATCATATCCATCCTCGGCATGGAAGAGCTATCGGATGAAGATAGGCTGACGGTCAACCGCGCCCGCCGTGTACAACGCTTCCTGTCCCAGCCCTTCTCCGTGGCGGAGCAATTCACCGGCGTTCCCGGTGTCATGGTCTCCATAGAAGACACGATCCGTGGATTCAAGATGATCATGGACGGGGAGACGGATGACCTACCCGAGCAGGCGTTCTTAAACGTAGGGACCATCGAGGATGTATTGGAGAAGGCCAAGCAACTGAAAGAACAAGCAAACGAATCGATATGAGACTGGAAATCGTATCACCGGACGGTATTCTTTTCGCGGGCGAGACAGCATCGGTCTCCTTCCCGGGAGCCGCCGGTTCCTTCGACATCCTGCCCCATCACGCCCCCTTGATAGCGGCGCTGAAGGCGGGCACGATCCGGTTCGAGGCTAACGGCAAAAGAGAAGAACATGCGATACAAAGCGGATTCGTAGAGGTAAAAGACGATATCCTATCCGTGTGTGTCGAATAAAAAACATACGACAATGAGTGGCAGATTAAAAATGAGGTTAATGGGTTTGATCACGTTTATCAACGTAGTGATAGGCGTTTCGCTGGGTGGCTTATTGTATACCATCTGGCCGGAACACTATTTCGCATGGTACCCGTCCATTCCCCTCTTCTACTGGATTATGGCCATGGCGATGACGTTCGTCCTAGACCGGGTAAAAAGGAAAAACGGAGACGTGACGGTAACCATGTACATGCTCGTCCGGTTGTGTAAGTTCACGCTCGCTTTCATCTTCTTATGGATGTACGCGGCGTTTGTCGGGCAGAAATTAAAGACGTTTGGCTTCACGCTGATGTTATTCTATTTCATTTACCTCGGGCTGGAGACTTACACTTTATATCTGTTTGAAAAGAAAAGAATGAAAAGAGAGAAAAGGGAAAAGGAAGATGCGTACAATCAAAGATAACAAATACATATGGGTCGCTTTCTGGATGTGGCTCTGCTTTCTCACCCCGGCCAAAGCGTCGTCTGGCGAGGTAGACGTGCAGGATATCGTCTTCTCACACATTCAAGACGCTTACGCGTGGCATATCACGGAATGGGACGGGCAAGAGATCTCGATCCCCCTGCCTATCTTGGTGAGAAGCGAGGAAAGAGGATGGGATTTATACAGCTCGTCACACCTGCGCCAAGGCCAGACGTATCATGATTATTATATCGCCGCAGAGGGCGAGCACGCGGGAAAGGTCGTAGAGAAGAACAACGCCGGAGAGGAGGTACGCCCGGTGGATCTCTCGTTGACCAAGAATGTTTGCGGGCTGTTGCTCAGTTGCGGCATCTTGCTTCTCGTGGTTCTCCGGACCGCCCATTGGTATAAGAAGCACCCGAACGAGGCGCCGGGCGGATTCATCGGACTGATGGAAATGACCATCACCTACCTGCAAGACGGGGTGATCAAGGAGGCGATCGGAAAAGGATACAAGCCGTACTCGTCTTACCTGCTGACGGTATTTTTCTTTATCTTGATCAATAACCTGATCGGGATCATACCGATCTTCCCGGGAGGCGCCAATATCACGGGAAATATAGCGGTGACAGGCGTATTGGCCATTTGCACGTTCATAGCGGTCAACCTGTTCGCCACGAAAGCGTACTGGAAAGAGATCTTCTGGCCCAAAGCACCCATCTACTTGAAACTGCCCTTGCCGATCATGCCACTCGTGGAGTTCTTCGGCGTATTCACCAAGCCGTTCGCGTTGATGATCCGTCTGTTCGCCAACATCATGGCGGGGCATACGATAATCCTCGCGCTTACCTGTTTGATATTCATAACGGCTACGATGGGGGCGGCCGTGAATCTGGGGATGACGATCGTATCGGTGGCATTCTGCGCTTTCATGAATTGCCTGGAGCTGCTGGTGGCTTGCTTGCAAGCTTATATTTTCACCCTGCTGTCCGCCAACTATATCGGGCTGGCCAAGGTCAAGGAATAAAGATATATCTATTAATGTATAGATAAGGTATTAGCATTTATAATAGGTTACAAATTTAAAATTAAACACTATGTTATCGACTATTTTATTACAAGCGGCCGCCGGAATGGGCGTAGCGAAGATGGGAGCCACTATAGGAGCGGGATTCGCCGCCATAGGCGCAGGTATCGGAATCGGATTGATCGGTAAAGGTGCCGTTGAAGCCATCGGGCGCCAGCCGTCGGCAGCGGGAGAGATCCGTACCTCGATGTTGATTATGGGAGCGTTGGTAGAAGGTGTGGCATTGTTCGCTATTGTCGTATGTTTCTTGGCGTTGTTCCAATAAATAAGTAACGAGCCATGTCTTTATTAACACCAGACTCGGGGCTTCTCTTCTGGATGATCGTCTCATTCGGGATTGTCTTCGCGATCCTTTCCAAATACGGTTTTCCCGTGATCGTGAAGGCGATCGAGCAACGGAAAGCATACATCGACAATTCCCTAGAGACGGCACGCGAGGCGAATGAGCGACTTGCCCATATCCAAGCCGAGGGCGAGCAGATGCTAGCCGAGGCCAAGGAAAAGCAAAACGCCCTCCTGAAGGAAGCCTTCGACGAAAAGGAGCGGATCATCGAGGAGGCACGGCAAAAAGCCGTCTCCGAGGCACATCTGCAGATAGAGGAGGCTACCCGGCGTATCCGCGAGGAAAAAGAGAAAGCGATCCGCGAGGTCCGCTCGGAGATAGCGGATCTGTCTATCGCTATAGCGGAGAAAGTAATGAAAGAGAAAATCGGCCGGGATAACGAGCAACAACAGATTATCGACCGGCTGCTGGATGAGGTATCGTTTAGTAAATCATAAGGTATGGATATAGGAACTATTTCTTCCCGGTATGCCAAGGCGCTTTTCTCCCTAGCGAAAGACAAGGGGGCGGAAGGCCGGGTATATGATGATATGAAGATGTTGGCGGACAGCTTCTCGATGGAGCCGGAGCTGAAGGGAGCCTTGAGCAACCCGATCGTCTCCGGACCGGAGAAAGTGAAGCTGCTTACGGCGGCGGGAGGTGTAGAGGTGTGCGAGCTATATACGCGTTTTATCAATCTGGTATTGGCCCATAAACGGGAGACGCTATTGCCCTTCATCGCACACATTTACATCCATTTGTACCGGAAAGATAAAAAGATTACCCGGGTACGATTCGACACGGCCGTAGCGGTAGACGAGGCGGTCAAGTCTCACCTGCAAGACAAGTTGCGGAGCGAGACGGGATGCGCCATCGAGTTCTCCGGCCATGTGGAGCCGGAACTGATCGGTGGTTTCCGCCTACGCGTCGGCAATTACCGGATAGATGCCAGCTACGCGACGCGGCTACGGGATATCCGTAACGGGCTACTGGAAAACAGATAAAAAAGAAGAAGTATGACAGAACAGATAAAAGTGAGTGAAGTCTCCTCCATCCTGCGCCAGCAACTGGAAGGGATCCATGCCAGCATCAAGCTGGAGGAGGTCGGGACCGTATTGCAGGTGAGCGACGGCGTGGCCCGCGTCTATGGGCTGGATAACGCCGAGGCGAACGAGTTGCTCCAATTCGATAACGGGATGGAAGCGATCGTGATGAACCTGGAGGAAGATAATGTAGGCGCCGTCCTTTTAGGCCCGACCGACCAGGTCAAGGAGGGCGACACCGTAAAACGCACGGGCCGCATCGCCTCTATCGATGTGAGCGAGGGGATGATCGGGCGTGTGATCGACCCGCTGGGAAACCCGATCGACGGCAAGGGCGAGATCCTGGGCGAGACTTGCCAGATGCCGCTTGAGCGCAAGGCCCCGGGCGTAATCTTCCGTCAGCCGGTAAACGAGCCTTTGCAAACCGGCATCAAGGCCGTAGACGCTATGATCCCCATCGGACGGGGGCAACGCGAGTTGATCATCGGCGACCGGCAGACGGGAAAGACCTCGATCGCCATCGATACGATCATCAACCAGCGTAGCAACTACGAGGCGGGAAACCCGGTTTACTGCATTTACGTGGCGATCGGTCAAAAGGGTTCCACGGTAGCGGCCTTGGTGAATACCTTGCGGGAGAAAGGGGCCATGGACTATACGATTATCGTGAGCGCGACCGCCTCCGACCCGGCGGCCATGCAATATTTCGCCCCGTTCGCCGGAGCCGCCATCGGAGAGTATTTCCGGGATAGCGGACGACACGCCTTGGTGGTCTACGACGATCTGTCCAAGCAGGCGGTCGCCTACCGCGAGGTTTCCTTGATCCTTCGCCGCCCTTCCGGACGCGAGGCCTACCCGGGTGATGTCTTTTACCTGCACTCCCGCCTATTGGAACGTGCCGCCAAGATCATCAACCAGCCGGAGGTAGCCCGTGAGATGAACGATCTGCCGGAGAGCATGCGAGACAAGGTGAAAGGCGGTGGCTCCTTGACCGCTTTGCCGATCATCGAGACGCAGGCGGGAGACGTATCGGCTTATATCCCGACCAACGTGATCTCTATCACCGACGGACAGATATTCCTTGAGACCGACTTATTCAACCAAGGAAACCGCCCGGCTATCAATGTCGGGATCTCCGTTTCCCGTGTAGGCGGCAATGCGCAATTAAAGGCGATGAAAAAGGTAGCGGGTACCTTGAAGATCGATCAGGCCCAGTTCCGCGAATTGGAATCATTCTCCAAGTTCGGGGGCGAGATGGATGCCGTCACCGCCTTCACCATCGATAAGGGACAGAAGAATACCCGGTTACTGATACAGCCTCAATATAGCCCGATGCCGGTGGAGGAGCAAATAGCGATCCTTTATTGCGCGACGAAAGGCCTGCTGAAAGAGGTCCCCTTGGACAAGGTGCACGAGTTCGAGGCAAGATTCTTGCAAGAATTACGTACCTCTCATCAACGGGATGTGCTGGATGTCTTAAAGACCGGTGTCATCAATGATGAGATACGAAGCATACTAGAAAAAACAGCGAAGGAACTATGGGTTCATTGAAAGAAATAAAAGTCCGGATCGCCTCTATACGGAGCACGCAGAAGATCACCGCCGCCATGAAAATGGTATCGTCGGCCAAGCTTCATCATGCCCAGACGCAAACCGAACACACACTCACATACGCTAATAAGCTATCCGCTATCTTAAACGGTCTTCTTTCGGCGGAATGCGACCTGGACTCACCTTACACCGAACAGCGTAAGGTGAGCAAGGTAGCTATCGCCGTATTCGCCTCGGGCACGGGCTTATGCGGGTCATTCAACGCGAATATATGGAAGGAGCTATCCACTACCATCCAGACGTATAAAAACCAGCGAATAGAGGTGCGCCTCTACCCTATCGGCAAGAAAATAGCGGATGATCTTCATAAAGCGGGGTATAGCTTCGACGCTGATTTCGTCATGATCGGCGAAAAGCCCTCCTACGAGAGCGCCGTCTCTCTGGCGAACCGCCTCATGGAACTGTTCGTCACGGGTAAAGCGGACCGGGTGGAATTGCTGTATCACCATTTCAAGAACATGGCGACCCAAGCGGTAATCCGCAAAACGTATCTTCCCCTTTCCCTCTCCGACACGGAAGCGACGGCTACGGCCACCGACTATATCCTGGAGCCTTCGGCGGAGGAATTGCGGGACCAGCTTTTCCCGAAATTACTGAACCTGACCATCTATACCACCCTGCTCGACACCTCGACCGCCGAGCACGCCGCCCGTATGATGGCCATGCAGACCGCCAACGACAACGCGAACGATCTAATCCAGCAATTAACTTTACAATATAATAAGACCCGCCAGCAAGCCATCACCAACGAATTGCTGGATATCACGGGAGGAGCTACCGTGTCATCGTAACAAAAACACGATGCTTCCTTGACTAAACGCGATGATCCGTATGTAAAACACTTTACTAACGGATCATTTCCTATTTACAAAAAAAAGTAAGACCTTTGCTCGCCGAAACATAAGCCTGTACACATTATATCACTTATACCAAGCAAGGATCGTTCTTATGATAAATCAAGAAAAGCTAAAGGGGCATCTCCTTATTTTAGTGGCCAACATCCTGTTCGCCATCAATATGCCCGTATCCAAATATCTGCTTCCCGACCATGTGCGCCCCGAGGCGTTAACGAGTATGCGGATGAGCTTCGCTTGCGTGATGTTCTGGATCGCCTCCCTATTCGTCCCTTACGAGAAGGTGCCGCTGAAAGACCTGGGGCTTCTATGCCTTTGCGCCCTTTGCGGAGTAGGCTTGAACCAAGGGCTGTTTATCTGGGGACTGAATACCACCTCGCCGGTAGACGCTTCCATTATAGTGACCGCCGTCCCCATCTTCGTCATGATATTGGCGGCCTTGATCCTGAAGGAGCCTATCACACGGATGAAGACCTTCGGGGTATTGCTGGGTATAAGCGGGGCGATCTCCTTGATACTACAATCCACGCAAGGCTCCGGCCAAGCGAGTAGCCTGGGGGGAAACCTGTTGATTACGGTGAGCGGATTCATGTACTCGATCTATCTGGTAGTATCCAAGCCGCTAACACTGAAGTACTCATCCGTCACGATGATGAAATGGATGTTCCTGTTCTCCACGCTGATCACCCTGCCTTTCGCTATGGAATCCATCTGGAATACCCCGGCTTTCCATAAAGAGATATTCGACGGGCGAGAGCTGGGAGCCATCTTCTTCGTGCTATTCGGGGCCACCTTCGTACCTTATTTATTAATACCGCTGGCCTTGAAGCGAATCCGCCCGACCACCGTCAGCATGTACAATTATATCCAACCGATCGTAGCTTCCTTTATCGCCGTATTCATCGGTCAGGATAGCTTTAGCGTAACCAAACTGGCTTCGGCGGCACTTGTTTTCTCCGGTGTCTATCTGGTGACCCAAAGCAAGAGCCGGGCGGATATTGAGCAACAAAACAGTCAATCTTTTGACAAAAACGCTTGCAATATGAAAAATAATGCGTAATATTGCCCCCATAATATAAAAGAATAAGCACAATACAAAATCAATGAAGAGTGTAGAGTCCTCATATTATACCTGGGCATTGATGACCCCTTGGGGGGTTAGCATGTAACACTTCGGTTTAGTTGACAGTTGACAATGGACAGTTGACAGTTTATTGTCACACGCACAAGTCAGCTATCACTACCTAATTAAATCCTTTTTAAATTATCTCTTTAATAATAAACCCCAGTTGTCCGGTTTACAGCAGACATTTATCTCCCGATAACTGTCAACCTGTCGACTGTCAACTATCAAATACAAGAAGATGAAAGTATTAAAATTCGGCGGAACATCCGTAGGTTCCGTGAATAGTATCTTAAGTGTAAAGAAAATAGTAGAGGCCATAGAAGAGCCCGTAATCGTGGTTGTCTCCGCCTTAGGGGGCATCACCGACAAATTACTGTCAACCTCCACCATGGCTTCTAAGGGCGACCTTGCCTACGAGAAAGAACTGTCGGAGATCATCACCCGCCATCTGGACGTGATCGAGGGAGTGATCGAGGACAAGCAGGTACGCTTGGACGTACAGAAGAAAGCGCTGGCTTTACTGGATGAGTTGAGCAATATTTTCAAAGGAGTTTATTTGATTAACGATTTATCCGTCAAGACCTCCGATACGATCGTAAGTTATGGCGAGCGTCTATCCTCCTTGATCGTGTCGAACGTGATCAAGGACGCTAAGTTGTTCGACTCACGCAAATATATCAAGACCGTCAAGCAATTCAACAAGCATATCGTGGATTTCGACTTGACCAACAAGCTTATAAAAGAGACCTTCTCGCCGCTGCCCAAAGTATCCTTGGTCCCCGGGTTCATCTCCTCCAGCACAGAGACCGGAGAGGTAACGAACCTCGGACGAGGGGGCTCGGACTATACCGCCTCCATCTTGGCGACCGCCCTGGACGCATCAGTCCTGGAGATCTGGACGGACGTGGATGGTTTCATGACCGCCGATCCCCGTGTGATCAGCTCCGCCTACGTAATCGACCGACTTACTTTCACGGAGGCGATGGAGTTGTGTAACTTCGGGGCGAAAGTGATCTATCCGCCGACGATCTATCCGGTTTATCATAAGAATATCCCGATCCGCATCCTGAATACCTTCAACCCGACCGCTCCCGGGACCTACGTCTCCAAGGAGAAGGTAAAGGAAGAAGGCAAGGCCATCATCAAAGGTATCTCCTCCATCAACGACACCTGCCTGATCACGGTGCAAGGACTAGGTATGGTGGGCGTGATTGGCGTGAACTACCGCATCTTCAAGACGCTCGCCAAGAATGGCATCAGCGTGTTCATGGTATCGCAGGCCAGCTCCGAGAACAACACGACCTTCGCCGTACGTAACGCCAACGCCGATTTGGCCGTGCAGGTATTGAACGAGGAGTTCGCCCTGGAACGCGCGCAGGGCGACATGAACGATACCGTGGCGGAGAAAGACCTGGCTACCGTCGCTATCGTGGGCGAGAACATGAAACGCACGCCGGGCATCGCCGGCAAACTGTTCGGTACGCTGGGACGCGCGGGCATCAGCGTGATCGCTTGCGCCCAAGGTGCCTCCGAGACGAATATATCGTTCGTCATCAAGCTGCAGTATCTCCGCAAGGCGTTGAACTCCATCCACGACTCCTTTTTTCTATCCGAATATAAGGTATTGAACCTTTTCATCGCCGGCGTAGGAACGGTGGGCGGCAACCTGCTGGAGCAGATACGCATCCAACAACCCAAGCTGATGCAGCAAAATGGCTTGAAGCTGAACGTCGTGGGCATCTCAAACTCCAAGAAAGCCCTTTTGGACCGGGAAGGGATCAACCTCGACAATTATCTGGAGGTGCTGAAGGAGAACGGGGAAGAGAGCAACCCGGAGCATCTGTGCGAGGAGATCGTAAAGATGAATATCTTCAACTCCGTATTCGTGGATTGCACGGCGAGCCCGCACGTGGCGGCTCTTTACGAGACGTTGATGAACAACAACATATCCGTAGTGGCGGCCAATAAAGAAGCGGCCTCTTCCTCCTACGAAAATTACACCAAGCTAAAGGAGACCGCCCGCCACCGGGACATCAAGTTCCTGTTCGAGACGAACGTAGGCGCCGGCCTCCCGATCATCAATACGATGAACGACTTGATCAATAGCGGCGATCATATACTGAAACTGGAAGCCGTGCTTTCCGGCACGCTGAATTATATCTTCAACACCATCAGAGCCGATATCCCTTTCAGCGAGGCGATCCATATGGCGAAGGAAGCCGGATACGCCGAGCCGGACCCTCGTATCGACCTTTGTGGCAAAGACGTAATCCGTAAGCTGGTTATCTTGGCCCGTGAGGCCGGTTATCCGGTGGAGCAAGCCGACGTGAAACGGAACTTGTTCATCCCGGAGAAGTATTTCGAAGGTTCCCTGGAGGACTTCTGGAAGAATATCAAGGAAACAGACACCGGCTTCGAAGAGAAACGCCAGCTACTGGAAGCGGAAGGCAAACGCTTCCGCTTCGTGGCCAAGATGGAGAACGGCGCTTGCGAGGTAGGCTTGCAGGCCGTAGACAGCCACCATCCGTTCTATGAGCTGGAGGGCAGCAACAACATCATCATGATCTCCACCGAGAGATACCATGAATATCCAATGATCATCAAAGGCTATGGCGCGGGGGCAGACGTGACAGCAGCCGGCGTATTCGCCGATATCATCTCGATCGCTAACATTCGTTAGCGAGCAAGATGATATCGATAGTTGTAAGTATAGTAAAAATGATAAAAAGTGCCAGTTAAAACTGTCAACTGTCACTTGTCAACTGTCAACTAATAATGAAGCATATTATTATTTTAGGCGATGGAATGGCCGACGAGCCAATAGAGGCGCTGGGAGGCAAGACCCCGATGCAATACGCCAAGACTCCTTATATGGATAAATTGGCGGAACTCGGAGTGACCGGGCTGATGAAGACCGTAGCGGATGGGTTCCATCCCGGTAGCGAGGTAGCGAACATGGCCGTATTGGGCTATGACCTGCCTACCGTTTACGAGGGACGGGGCGTATTGGAGGCGGCCAGTATCGGCGTGGCGCTGCAGCCCGGCGAGATGGCGATGCGCTGTAACCTGATCTGCGTAGAGGGCGACATCTTGAAGAACCACTCTTCCGGCCATATCTCCACGGAGGAGGCGGACGAGTTGATCCAATACCTGAACGAGCGATTAGGCTCCGACCGTGTCAAGTTCTATACGGGCGTATCCTATCGTCATTTGTTGGTGATAAAAGGAGGCGATAAGCGCCTGGATTGTACGCCGCCGCACGACGTGCCCCTCCACCCTTTCCGCCCCTTACTGATAAAGCCGGAAGTACCGGAAGCGAGAGAGACCGCCGACTTATTAAACGAGTTAATCCTCCAGTCGCAAGATATCTTGAAGGATCACCCGGTGAACCTCAAGCGTATGGCGGCGGGGAAAGACCCGGCCAACAGTATCTGGCCTTGGTCTCCGGGCTACCGTCCGGCCATGCGAACGATGCGAGAGATGTATGGGTTCGAGAAAGGGGCCGTCATCTCCGCCGTCGATCTTATCCGGGGAATCGGCGTTTACGCCGGCCTTGAGGTGCTCCACGTAGAGGGAGCCACCGGATTATACGACACGAACTACGAGGGAAAAGCGCACGCCGCCCTTGAGGCCCTCAAGACAAACGACTTCGTCTACCTCCACATCGAGGCGAGCGACGAGGCCGGGCACGAGGGAGACGTAGACCTAAAGCTCAAGACGATAGAGAACCTGGACAACCGCGCCGTACGTATCATCTACGAGGAAACGCGAACATGGGACGAGCCGGTGGCGATCGCCATCCTTCCGGACCACCCTACTCCTTGCGCCATCCGTACGCATACGAACACCCCGATTCCTTTCCTGATTTATAAACCGGGCGAGCAACCCGACTCCGTTACCACCTTTGATGAGTTCTCCGTAGCGAACGGCAAATATGGCATACTGGAAAAAGATCAATTTATTAAAGAATTTCTAAACGATTAGATCATGGAATATTACAGTACAAACAAGCAAGCCCCTGTAGCCAGCCTAGAAGAGGCCGTCGTGAAAGGTCTGGCCGGCGATAAGGGATTATATATGCCCGAGTATATCGACTCCTTGGACGAGGAGGTGATAGCCAACATGAAGAACCAGTCTTTCCACGAGATCGCCTGCACGGTAGCGCGGATGTTTTTCGGGGAAGACATCGAGCCGGAGGTATTAGACGGTATCGTAAAAGATACGCTCTCCTTCGAGACCCCGGTGGTGCCGGTAAAGGATCAAATCTATAGCCTAGAGTTATTTCACGGGCCTACGCTGGCCTTCAAGGATGTAGGAGGCCGCTTCATGGCCCGCCTGCTCGGTTATTTCATAAAGAAAGAGGGACTGAAGCAAGTAAACGTATTGGTCGCCACTTCCGGCGATACGGGAAGCGCCGTAGCCAACGGGTTCCTAGGCGTCCCGGGCATTCACGTCTATGTGCTTTATCCCAAGGGAAAGGTCAGCCCGATCCAAGAATGCCAGTTCACCACATTAGGACAGAACATCACCGCTTTGGAGATAGACGGCACGTTCGACGATTGCCAAGCGCTGGTTAAATCCGCCTTTATGGACGAGGAACTAAACCGGCATATGAAACTGACCTCGGCGAACTCCATCAACGTAGCCCGCTTCTTGCCCCAATCGTTCTACTATTTCAACGCTTACGCCCAACTGGACAAGCTGGGAAAGGCGGACGAGCTGGTCGTTTGCGTGCCGAGCGGCAACTTCGGAAACATCACCGCCGGATTGTTCGCCTACTGGATGGGACTCCCCATCAAGCGCTTCGTGGCGGCCAACAACCGCAACGACGTATTCCTGGAATACCTGAATACGGGGACTTATACGCCCCGCCCATCAGTAGCCACCCTAGCGAACGCCATGGACGTAGGCGACCCGAGTAATTTCGCCCGTATCATCGACCTATTCGGCGCGTTCCATGATCCTCATAAAGAAATAGGCAAACTGATCTCCGGACATCGCTATACGGACGAGGACATCGCCTCTACGATGCGAGCCGTCTATAAAGAGACCGGATATATCCTCGACCCGCACGGGGCCTGTGGCTACCAAGGATTAATAGACAGCGACCTGAGCGAAACCGAGACGGGCCTATTCCTTGAGACCGCCCATCCCGCCAAGTTCAAGGGAACCGTAGATAAGATACTGGATACAGACATCGAGATCCCCGCGAAGCTAAAAGCCTTCCTGGAAGGCACCAAGCAAAGCATCGAGCTGGCGAAGGATTTCGATGGATTCAAATTGTTCCTGATGAGCCGGTAAACACGTATATAGGCATCGCCCTATACATATATCGGCATAAGCCTACACGTATACCAGCGTGGGCCTATACCGATATACGTGTAGGGCGATGCCTATATATCACTCAATCCACGGCCCATTCTTTCATCTCGTACATGTCCTTATATTCCTCCCAATCCGGGTCCACCTCGGTATAAATAGAGATGGGCAATAACTCGAAAGGAGCCAAGGCCTCATTCAAGCGCTCGCCGAACACACGCACGGTACGAGTGTAAAACACCCAGACCTTCTCTCCCCCTCCGGTATAGACACCCGTCAGGATAGCCAGCTTGTCTTTCTTTTCCATCGCCTTGCGAAGCGCTTCCTCCACGGCCTCCATTTTCTCGCCAAGGTCATCGGCGGGAAGGCCTTTCCCGTCTCCCTCGTATTTCCAAGTGATCTCCACACGTTCCTTGAACTTGCCGGATTCGACGAACTCGTTCAACTCGTCCCGCCCGTAAACGGTAATCATTTGCCCCGACTCATTTTCTGAGAGAGCCGTAAACCATACATCGCTTAATCTCATATTTCTATCTTATAGTATTCTTTACTGATTTTACCGGGTAAAAATACGACAAAAAAGGCTGCGCCCGATGAAGATGCAGCCTTTTTCTATTTCCCGACAGAGATTTATTATCTCTTGCCCAATTTATGATCCATAATGGCGTAATGACACTCGCCATAATTCTTCAATTGGTCTACGATTTCTTTCGCTGTCGATTCCTCCTCCACTTGCTCATTAATGAACCAAGCCAAGAACTCGCGGGTAGCGTGATCCTTATCGGCCTCGGCTATATCGACCAGTTTATCGATCAACTCCGATACGTAGCACTCGTGCTTGTAGACATGTTCGAACACCTCCAACGGATTTCCCCAGCCTGTCGGGACCACGTTGATCTGTCCGATCGCGATGTCGCCGCCACGGTCCAAGGCGTAATCGATCAACTTATGGGCGTGTTCCAACTCCTCATTCGCTTGTTTCCTCATCCAATGAGCGAATCCGGTGAATCCCGCTTTCTGGAAATACACGGCCATTGACAAATACAAATTCGAAGACCACATCTCCGCGTTAACCTGGGCATTGATTGCCTCTGACAAATTTCTACTTAAGATCATAATTCCATCATTTATTAAATAGTAATATCGACGCTCTGTCTCGTTCACAAAGTTTGTCTTGACGCAAATATACATAAAAGAAAGATTCCTTGTCTCATTTCCGCCATTAGAAGTTGGCCGCTTTTAAAGAATTTTCTATCTTACGCACCTATTTAGCAAACATCATGCAATATACGCACAAATACAAGTCTCCTTTGGGAGAAATAACCCTGGCCAGCGATGGCGACCGCCTGACAGGGCTATGGTTCGACGGGCAGAAATACTTCGCCTCCACTCTATCGGCAGGGCATCAAGAACGAGAGCTGGCCGTATTCGAGCAAACCCAGGAGTGGCTGGATCGTTATTTCGAGGGAAAGCCCCTCGGCCTCATCCCCCCTACCCGCCTGGAGGATACCCCTTTCCGGCTTGCCGTATGGGATCTGTTGAGCAAAATCCCCTATGGAGAAGTCGTGACCTACAAGGATCTCGCCCGCGAAATAGCCCGGCAAAAAGGCCTCCCGAGCATGTCTACGCAAGCTATCGGAGGGGCGGTAGGCCATAACCCGATCAGCATCATCATCCCCTGCCACCGTGTAGTAGGCACCAACGGGAGCCTGACCGGATACGCCGGAGGCATCGACAAGAAAAGGAGCCTGCTGCAGATCGAACAGGGCAAGATGAAGAGACAGACGTGGATAAGATTTGGGAGTGAATAAGGATATGCTCAACATCCTTCATCGGATTTCCTATTCGTTATTTCAACCTCAAGATAAACGACTATCACACTCTTCCTTTCTCTTCTTCCACAGCTGATAGCTGTTAAAAATATTTTGCCACAGTACGTAGCTTCCCGGGCCGACGGATGACAAGGGATTCAAATAGGTATAAGACATCCAGATCGCTAATACGGTATTTTTTTGTCCTAAGGCTTGCCCGGCGCTAATACGGTCATTGTATCTCGTGCCGATGCGCTTTCCCCAATAAAACTGGGCGATACAGGTTATCAAGCCGCCTAAAGCGATCAGTATCTCTACATAAATCTCCGCCTCGCTGTTGACCAAGGATTTCACGGTCTGTCCCGTCACGATAGCGAGAGCGACGGCCCAGAGGTAAAAGGCCATGTCGCGAAGCCCGGCGAGGAAACGATGGATAGGCGGCATAAATCTACGCAAGAATAAAGCGAGGAGAAAGGGGAATAACAGCAAAGGGAAAACTTTCCCCAATATCTTCAAGAACGCGGCGAAGAAAGTGATCTCGGCATGCGGCTCCACGAGCGGGAAGATCAACGGTACGAAAATAGCCACCAATAGATTCGATAATAAGGTATAGGTAGTCAGACTAGAGGCACTTCCCCCTAACTTTCCCGTAATCACGGCGGCGGCCGTAGCGGTGGGGCAAATCAGGCAGACCATCGCTCCCTCGAACACGTCCCGGTATTCCTCTCTCATTGGCAACCATAGCAACAAGGCGGCGAGCACCAAGCTGGAAACCGCTTGGATAAGCAATAGCCACCCATGCCAAGGGCTGGGCAGCAATTCCCGGACAGAGATCTTACAGAAGGTAAGGAGCAGCTGGGCAAAAATCAAAAAGGGTGTCAGATACGCTATCAAAGTGTACATGAACGGTTTCGCAGGCTCCAGAAAAGTAACATTGGCGAAAACAAAATACCCTATCGCACCCGCTAACATGGAGATAGGGAGTGTCCATGTCTTGAAGAATTTCAACATAACGCCTATTCTTTTAATTCGGGATGCAAAATAACATCTTTCCACTGAAAGAGGCAAACAATATGTGGATTAATTCGGGATAAAGAGAGACGGGGCATGCCCCGTCTCTACATTAGATATTATCTCAACGGAATATATTGCACGAACGCCTCGATCGCCTCATAAGAAGCCAGGCCTAATTGGCGATACAGCTCCGCGGTAGCACGGTTGCGATCTTCGGCACGCTGCCAGAACAAACGCTCGTCGTCGCCTAGATAGGGGGCGCTCTCGGCTTGCGATTGATGCTTCAAGATAGCGTTACGCTTGAAGCGCAACTCCTCCGGGCTGATAGGCACGGCCATCTCGATATGGTCCATTTCCCATTCCGCCCAGGCGCCACGATACATCCAGACACGGCAGTTCTTCATCCATTCCTCGTCTTTCACCTCGTCGATAGCGGCCAGTACGGCATCCAGGCAAACCTTGTGAGTTCCGTGCGGGTCGGCCAAGTCACCGGCAACGAACATCTCATCCGGCTTAACCTCCAGCAACAAGGCTTTCACGATATCCTTATCTACCTCGCCTAAATCATTCTTCTTCACCAAGCCGGTCTCGTAGAACGGAAGATCCAAGAAATGGACATGATCGTCCTTCACGCCCGAGTAGCGGCAACCGTGACGGGCTTCCTCACGACGGATCGTACCTTTCATATGGAGGACATCCTTCCTCTCCGGATCACCATTCTCCACCTTCTCGTAACGCAGGTAGTTGATGATCTCGTTCGCCTTATCTTGCACGGCCGAGTCGGGTGAGTATTTCTCGCATACATCACGCAGATACTCGCAATAGCGAATTACCTCCTCGTCGCCAACGGCGATATTACCGGAAGTCTCGTAAGCCACATGCACATCATGATGCTGGTCGCACAAACGACGCAAGGTACCGCCCATGGAGATCACGTCATCGTCCGGGTGCGGACTGAACACGACTACTTTCTTCGGATACGGGTTGGCACGCTCCGGGCGATTGGAATCGTCGGCGTTGGGCTTGCCACCCGGCCATCCGGTAATCGTATGCTGGATATCATTGAATATCTTGATATTTACGTTATACGCCGAGCCATACAAGGCCAACAACTCGCCCAATCCATGCTCGCTATAATCCTTGTTTGTCAATTTCAAGATCGGTTTGTCCGTCAACTGACACAACCAAACGATCGCACGGCGGATCAACTTATTATCCCACTCGCAGCTAGTCACCAACCACGGATGGCTGATACGCGTCAAGTCGTAAGCGGCGGAAAGATCGATCACGACCTTCGCGTTCGGATGATTCTGCAAATAGCTAGAGGGAACAGCGTCGCTAACCTTGCCCTCAACGGTCTTAGCTACAATGCTAGCCTTATCCTCGCCCCAAGCCATCAAGATCACGCTGCGGGCGTTCATCATCGTAGAGATACCCATCGTGATGATACCGGCCGGTACATTCTCCTGCGAAGGGAACGTACGGGCAGCCTCCTTGCGAGAAGCGCCTTCCAGCAAGACCATACGGGTACGCGAGCTAATCGTCGTTCCGCTCACGTTGAACATGATATTGCTGGAGTTACCGATACCTAGCAACAGGCAATCGATACCTCCCACGGATTGGATCTTCTCCTCATACTGGCGACAGAAATCCAAGATAGCGTCTTTCGGCATGCTTCCATCCGGGCAATAGATATTCGCCGGATTGATATCGACCTGATCGAACAACTCCTCTTTCAGGCGAGCCAGATTCCCGGCGCTGGGATTAGCCAATGGATAGAACTCATATTCCACGAAAGCCATCACGTTGCGGAAACTTAATTTCTCCTCTTTATGCATACGGATCAACTCCTTGTAAACGCTTAGCGGAGAACGTCCGCCGGGTAAAGCGATCACGAAGGGCTTACCGATATCTTGTTTTTTACGGATTTGTGTTGCAATCTCTTTAGCGATAGCGAAAGAACCTTCTTCGGCCGATTCATAAATGTTCGTCGGGATCTTTTCCAAACGGGTTAAAACTGAATGCTCAAAGGCATTTTCCGGGCGATAATACCGCAGGGGTATACGCGTCAGAGTAATTTGAGAACTAAGGTTCGTTTTCATGTTTAATTATTGATTTAGTATTACAATCTTACTTGAATCACAAATATAGGAAATAAGTGCTGATTTAGCCACATGTTGATAGAACAAATTTATTAACCGCAAGGTTTGGTCTATATCGCCTAAAAATAAAAAGACAGTGGGTCTAATTGATAGTACCGGACGCAGACGACGCAGATCACGCAGAGGAACACAGACTTATTATTTATAATTAAAATATCTGCGTCCGTCTGCGTGATCTGCGTCCGATAACACCTATTTGATGCACCAGGTCGTGTTTAGACCAATGTGTTTGTATCGGGAACCAAATTTCCCATGCTCCATACCGCACGCACGTTCAGCTTACGGTCCAAGATCACGATATCGGCGTCCTTCCCTCTTTGCAAGGTACCGGTGCGATCGCTTACCCCCATCAGGCGGGCCGGGGTCTCGGAAGCCATGCGGACAGCGTCGGCCAAAGGAATGTCGGCCTTCTGCACCATCGTGCGCACCAGCACGTCCATCGTGGCGAGACTTCCCACCAATGAGGAGTGATCCGCCAACTTACATACGTCATCCTCGATGATGAAGCGAGGATCGGATAAAGGCTTGCCCTCGTTGGCGGCGCAAGAAAGAGCATCCGTAACCAAGCAAGTACGTTCCACACCTTTCAGCTTATACACCAATCGGAGGATCGTAGAAGGTAAATGATGCCCGTCGGCGATCACCTCCACCGTCATATCGTCCATCAAGAAAACACTCTCTACCGTTCCCTCGTATTTATATTCACGGCGTTTATGGAAGCCCGGCATGGCGTTATAGAAATGAGCCGCATGCGTGAAACCGGCGTTGTAGGCGGTCTTAATATCCTCAAACTCCGCTTCCGTATGCGAGATGGCGGGCAGGATTCCCCTCGACTTCAGGTATTGGGCGAACTCAAGCGCACCCGGTATCTCCGGACTGGAGTCCCAACGCTTGATGCAATCCGTGCGTTCCAATATCTCTTTATATTCTTTCGGGTCGGCAGGATTCTCCTTATCGATAAACAAGCTCGCCGCCATCTTCGGGTTCAGATAGGGTCCCTCGATATGCAAACCCAAGACAGGGCCGTCTTTTTTCCTCATTATCTCCTCGCATACCGTTACCGCCTTATGGATCACCCCGATTTCCGGAGCCAGCACGGTAGGGAATATCGTCGTGGCCCCATGCTTCTGGTGGGCAGCTACCGCGCCGTGGAAAGCCTCTTCCGTACATTCGGAGAAGTCGAAGCCCCCACCGCCATGGATATTCATCGCCACGAAACCGGGCACGATAGACATCCCTTTCGCGTCTACCACCTTGGCGCCAATCACCGCTAAATCGCTATTTGTAACCTCTAGGATCTTCCCGTCGCTAATCAATACGGAACCATCCTTCATCCACCCTTGGGGCGTAAGAATATGGCCATTTATAATTTGTGTCAACATAATCGTTCTTGTTTAGAATAGTTTATTCGTTCCTTCAACCAACTGACCCATCGCCCAGACCGCACGGATATTCAAATCACGATCCAACAAGACGATATCGGCGTCTTTGCCCCGCTGCAAGGTTCCCTTGCGATCGGATACGCCCATGATACGGGCGGGAGTCTCCGAGGCCATACGCACGGCATCCTCCAAGGGGATCTCGGCCTTCTGCACCATCGTACGGATCAGGCGGTCCATCGTGGCGACACTACCCGCCAAGGCCGAGCGGTCGGCCAACTTACATACGCCATCCTCGATGATGACACGGGGATCGAAAGCGACTTGGCTATCACTGGCGGCGCAAGCCAAGGCATCCGTGATCAGGCAAGTGCGCTCCACGCCTTTTATCTTATAGACCAGACGAAGGATCGTAGGCGGCACATGGATACCATCGGCCACGACCTCGACGGTCATATCATCGAGCAGATAGATACTTTCCACCGTTCCCTCATACTTATACTCACGGCGTTTATGGAAGCCCGGCATGGCGTTATAGAAATGGGTGGCGTGGGTATACCCTACCTCATAGGCGGTCAAGATATCCTCGAACTCGGCTTGGGTATGCCCTACCGAGGCAAGTACGCCCTTCGAGGTGATATATTTACCGAACTGCATCGCTCCCGGAAGCTCCGGAGCGGCATCCCAACGCTTGATACAATGTGTTTCTTCCAGAAGAGGGATATACTCCTCGGGATCGGGGTTCTTGATGTTCTCCGGGATTTGCCCGCCGGCCATTTTCATGTTGAAATAATGTCCTTCCAGGTGAAGCCCCAGCACCGGGCTGTCTTTCTCGGCCATCAGCTTCTCGGTGGTCTCGGCGGCGGCACGGATCATCGGGATGGTAGAAGAGGATAAGGTGGGGAAGATACTGGTCGTACCGTGTTTCATGTGAGTGGCTACCGCCGCGCGGAAAGCGTCCTCCGTGCCTTCCATAAAATCACGGCCTCCCCCTCCATGCACGTGAATTTCTACGCCACCGGGGACGATGTACATACCTTTGGCGTCTATCAAGGTTGCCCCTACTACCGCTAAGTCGCAGTTTGTTACTTCTAAAATCTTCCCGTCGCTTATCAATACCGACCCGTCTTTCAGCCAGCCTTGCGGGGTAAGAATCTTACCATTAATGATCTGAGTTAACATGACTTGAGTTTTAAGCTTTCGCGTTCTTTTAAGCAGGCAAAGTTAAGGACTTTTCATTACAATAAGGCCTAATTAGGGTTATTTTCACCTCGGAAAGGAATAAAATATACCGTGTGTACTCATAACGCACAACACGAGTATACGCATAGCCCCACACGAGTATCGGCGTAGGCCCACACGAATATACGTGTAGCCCCACACGAGTATACGCATAGCACAACACGAGTATACGCGTAGCACAACACGAATATAGGGGATTCCCCAAAGGGATTTTGTTCAATGCAGACTCATATTCCGGAGCTCACGGAAGGTCAATCACCCACGGATAATGCCTCCAGTTCCAGCGTCCGTTCCGTCCAGAGATCCATCGTATCGGACAAGTCTTTTTTCAACGTGGAATACTCACTGTAGAGCGAGGTATCCGACGCGCCCTCGGGCGTAGCCAGTTTCGCCTCGATAGCCGCTATGGAAGCCTCCAGCCCCGAGATACGGGCCTCGGCCTCGGCTACCGCTTTCTCCGCTTTCTTGATCGCCTTGCTTTGCTCTTTCCTCGCCTCATAAGAAAGCTTATTCTGGGATAGCTGGACTTCCTCGGTACCGGACGGGGAAGTACTCGTCCCGGTAGAACGCTCCAACTCGCGCAAGCTATCCATTTTCTTATGCTCCAAGAAATTATAGATACCGCCTAAGTGCTCTACGACTTTCTGGTTGCCGAACTCATAGACCTTATCAACCAGGCCGTCCAAGAACTCACGGTCGTGGGAAACCAGTATCACCGTGCCGTCGAATTCTCTCAAGGCATCTTTCAGCACGTCTTTCGAGCGCATATCCAGGTGGTTCGTAGGCTCATCAAGTATCAGCAGGTTTACCGGTTCCAGCAGCAAGCGGATCATCGCCAACCGGGTACGCTCGCCACCCGACAGTACTTTCACCTTCTTATCGGAGGCCTCGCCGCCAAACATGAAAGCGCCTAGGATATCGCGTATCTTCAAGCGGATATCTCCCTGCGCCACGTAATCGATCGTATCGAAAACGGTAAGGTTCTCGTTCAATAGTTGCGCCTGGTTCTGGGCGAAGTAACCGATCTTCACGTTATGGCCCAGCTGTAGCTTTCCGGTGAAATCGGTGATCTCTCCCATGATACATTTCACCAAGGTAGATTTACCCTCGCCGTTCTTGCCGACGAAAGCGACCTTATCGCCCCGGTTGATCGTGAGCGTCACATGGTCGAAGATCAGATGATCGCCATAACGCTTCGCCACCTCCTCGCAGATCACCGGATAGGAACCGGAACGGGGAGCGGGCGGAAACTTCAGCCGCAGCATGGCGCTATCCGTCTCGTCTACCTCGATACGTTCCACCTTCCCCAACTGCTTGATGCGGGCTTGTACCTGTACGGGCTTCGTGGCTTTATAACGGAAACGCTCGATAAACGCCTCGGTATCGGCCAATTTCTTCTGTTGGTTCTCATAGGCACGTAGCTGCTGCTCGCGGCGTTCTTGGCGAAGCACGACGTAATCCGAATATTTCACCTTATAATCGTAGACATTGCCGAGCTCTATCTCCAAGGTACGGAAAGTCGTATTATCGATAAAGGCACGGTCGTGCGAGACCAAGATCACGGCGTTGGCACGGGTAGCGATAAAGTTCTCCAGCCATTGGATGGACTCTATATCCAGGTGGTTCGTCGGCTCGTCCAGCAGCAACACGTCCGGCTGCCGGAGCAAGAGCTTCGCCAGCTCGATACGCATACGCCAGCCTCCGCTGAACTCGGACGTGGGGCGGTCGAAATCGGCACGGCTAAAGCCCAGTCCGGCCAATGTACGCTCCAGCTCCGCGTGATAGTTGTTTCCTCCCATCATCAGGAAATGCTCGGATAGATACGTGACGCGATCGATCAACTTTTGATAGCCCTCGGAATCATAATCCGTACGCTCCGCCAATTGGGTATTCAAGCGGTTGATCTCCTCCTCCATCTCATGGATATGCTCGAAAGCGCATTCCGCCTCCTCCCGCACGGTACGGGTATCCACCAATTGCATATGCTGGGGCAGGTATCCGATCGTAACCTCCCTCGGTACGCTAACAGTTCCGGAAGTGGGGGATTGCAGACCCGCGAATATTTTCAACATCGTAGATTTACCCGCCCCGTTCTTGCCCACCAAGGCAATACGGTCCTTCTTGTTCACCACAAAAGATACATCATCAAAAAGCGTAAAGCCGCCAAACTCCACTGTTAGTCCTTCAACCGAAATCATACTGTCTCCTTAATTTATAGACCGCAAAGATACAACAGTTAAAGGTTTACTTACAAACTTTTCAATTAATATCAGCACATCCTTATGCGACGCGAGGGCCGGGGATGTAACGAAGAAAGGGGAAAACCTCTCGGTCTTCCCCTTTCTTTATCTAAACATCTTATAGAAAATCAATAACCCTTATTCTGCTCTAAGTTCGGATTTTTATCCATACTTGTCTGAGGAATCGGTAGATAACGGTTTCTAGAAGTAAATGAACGAGTCTCGATAACTTCCGTACCCGTTACTTTCGCACGCATAGAAGGCTCAGCCTCACTTTCATTTACCGTACCGGCTACACGAAGCAAATCACCGTTCATCACCTTCTCCGCTAGCATCTTACCGTTTTCTTGCCAACGGATGATATCCGCACGGCGCAAGCCCTCGCCCGCCAACTCAACCGTACGTTCGCGGCGGATCAGCTCACGAAGTTTATCCTTCGTCGCATATTTAGCCCTGTCCACAACCGGCATTCCCACACGTTGACGGACCTGATCCAAATAATTGTAGACATCGGCAGACGGGCCACTTAATTCGTTGGCAGCCTCGGCGTACGTCAACAACACCTCCGCGTAACGGAAAACGATCGGGCAAATGCCAGAATTCCACATATCACCATATTGATCCATCGGATCCAAGTACTTCGCCCAAGACAAGGCGCTCTTAGAAGCGTTATCCGTATATACCGGATAATTCTTGTTCGCACTTCCATCCGCCAACTCCTTATCCAACGTATTGATGATGCCTCCGTTAAAATTGCGTCCCGGATACAAGACCGTCATGGACATACGGGGATCACGGCCGGCAAAAGGATGCGCCGCGTCGTAGCTCTTAGACTCCTCCTTGGTCAAACCGTCGGACATCTCATACATATCCACCAAATTCTGTGTCGGGACAATAGAAGACCAACCGCCCTCGGCATTGTTATACATCTGGCCAATCGTTCCCAGGCCGGATAAGTTCTCTATATGTTGATCCGCCAAGATAATCTCTTTCGACTCTATTCCAGAGATCTTAAAAAGATTCGTATAATCCGGATCCAGCTCATATTGCTTCAAGTCGATAACCGCTTGAGCGGCATCTTTGGCTCTCTGCCAATCGCCATAATACAAAGCCTCACGCATCTTGATAGCCAAAGCCGCGCCCTTAGCGATATAGCCACGGGCTGCCGGGGCCGCGTTCAAGTCGGGAATAGCCTCGTCCAAGTCCTTGGCGATATACTCGCGCACGGCTTGCTCGCTATCCCTTTTCACCTTCGCCTCATCCGCGCTCGTGAAAGACTTTACGATAGGCACACCGCCATACCACCAGTTCATCAAGAAATACTTATAAGCGCGAATAGCCTTCGCTTGAGCCACATAATCCTTCTTTATGGCCTCGTCGGAGAATGTCACCTGATCCACGTTCTCCAAGAACGTATTCGCCTTACGGATAGACTTGTAATCGTAAAGGATCTGTCCCGGGTTGGAACTAGACAAAGAGCCGTCGCCCCAAGGACGGAAACCCTCCCAAGGGAAGTTATTGTAACCGATATCCGATCCGCAATCCATATAAAGCAACGTATTGCCATCCAGTAAGTCCTTATAGCAGCCTACGATGAAACCCTTCGCGTCCGCATCCGTCTTCCATGTGGTGGACGGCGCCAATTGATCTTTAGGAAGCGTATCCAGAAAATCCGAGCAGGAAGTGGCCATCGTAGCCATACTTGCCGCCAATAAATATATTGATAATCGTTTCATAAATTCCTTATTGTTAAATAGTCTTATATTATTAGAATGTTACGTTTACACCGAAAGAGTTCGTCATGATCAGCGGGTAGCTAGACAAACGGGAACTTACCGTCTCCGGGTCTACGTTAAGTGGCATAGAATCTAAAGTGAACAGATTCTCGGCCGAATAGTAGAAACGGACATTTGTCAATCCGATCGCGCTCAACGCGCTCTTTGGAAGCGTATAGCCTAATTGCAACGTCTTCAAGCGAAGATAGCTTGTATTGATCACCCAGAAATCAGACATCACGTTAGAAGCCTCACTCGGTGACTTACGAGCTTCCGCTACACGTGGCATACTGGCACCCGTATTTGTCGGTGTCCAGCTATCCAGCCATGCGGTAGAGGGGTGTCCGGCACTACCGGAGAACTCACCAAACGCCTCTTTCGTGAAAGCACGTCCCACATTGGCGGCTCCCGTAAAGTTCAAGGTAAGGTCGAATCCCTTATAGCCCGCGTTCAGGTTCAAGCCAAACGTAACAACCGGATTGACAGTCTTAGACAAGGTACGGTCGTCTGCCGTGATCTTACCATCGCCATCCGTATCTTGATAGCGCAAGTCTCCTGCCTGGAATTTCTGGCCGAACGGATAGCCGTCTTGCCCGGCATATTTATCCATCCATTGTTGCGCCTCCTCATTAGACTGGAAGAATCCATCCGCCTTATATACGTAATAAGAATCGATAGGCTTCCCAACGAAACGCCACAAATCGCCGTCATCCGGATTCGTCATGCGATCCACGCCACCTAAGTCCTCAATCTTATTCTTGTTGTAAGCCATGTTGCCCATCACGTTCAAAGACCAGTCATTCCACTTATTATTATAGCCTAACTGAATCTCGACACCTCGGTTACGCATTGAGCCTACGTTGTCGAAATAAGGATCCAGACCGAACTCGGTCGGCACGGGAACCTCCATGATGATATCGGAAGTCTTGCGGTCGTAATAATCGAACGTGAAAGTCACGTGCTTGATAACGGCATCCAAACCGATACCCCAAGTCGTAGATTTCTCCCACGACAGATCCTCGATACGGTACGCCTTCTGATAATAACCCGTCGTCAGGTTACCGCCCATCGCGTAGTTGCCATCCAGATTATAGGTTTGCATCCAAGGATAATACTGGTTCTCCCAAGCGTTCGACTTATTCAAGGCATCCTGGTTACCCAACATACCCCAAGAGGCGCGCACCTTCAAATTGTTCAACCAATCGCGGGTATTCTCCATAAAGGCCTCCTCGCTAATACGCCAAGCGGCGGAGAAAGAGGGGAAATAACCCCAACGATGACCCGGGGCGAAACGAGAGGAAGCATCCGCACGGAAGTTAGCCTCCACCAGATATTTACCGGCATAGTCATAGTTGATACGTCCGAAGTAAGAAAGCATCGCCAAATCACGGCTCAGTCCATCATTCGTCTGCGTAGAAGCGGAACCGGCATCCATATCATTCAAGCTGTTGCTCGGGAAGTTCTTACGCTCCATCTGGTTCTTGCTAATCTCATATTTCTCGGCATGATAACCCACCATCGCCTTCAAGCCATGCGAGCCGAAGTTCTTGCTATAGTTCAATATGGCATCGAAATTATAGCGCTTCCAGTTCACGAAACGCTCCTTCAAGGAAGTAGCGCGTGAAGCGGACGCGGGATCGTTCGGAATACTCAAGACACGTTCCGTATGACGCTGATCCTCGTTTACGTAAGCGCCCGTAACGGTCGCTTTCAAGCCCTCGATAATCTCATAATCCACGGCAAGAGATCCGGTGAAATTCTGATTGTGGTTGTCTACAGTCTGTCCGGAGTCCAACCAAGCCATCGGGTTACCATCGTTAGTCGCCCCATAGTTGCCGTCCTTGTCTATGACAGGGATCATCGGGCTAAGGATATTCAGCTGGCGGATAATCTGGTCGGAAGAACCGCCATAGTAACTAGCGTTCGGGTCCTTATAATCATTCTTGATAAAAGACATATTCATGCGAACGGCCAATTTCTTAGTCAATTGCATATCTAAGTTCGTACGTCCGTTGAATTGCTTACGCTCGGAGTTCGGAAGGATACCCGTCTGCCCCAGATAACCGGCGGAAGCCATATACTTCACGTTCTCCGATCCTCCTGTTATATTCACGTTGTGCTTATGCAGCAAACCGGTCCGGTAAGCGGCATCGTTCCAATCCGTATTGGCATAGGTCCCATCCTCATATTTACGAATCTCATCGTCGCTATAACGTCCTTGTGACAGACCGTTATTTAAGTCGATCTGGTTATAAAGACGGGCATAATCGGCGGAGCTAACACGCTCGATCCCGGAAGTCGGGCTAGACGCGCCCACATATCCGTTGTAAGAGATACGAGGAACACCGGACTTACCACGTTTTGTAGTGATCAAGATAACACCATTGGAAGCCTTCGAACCGTAAATAGCGGCGGAAGAAGCGTCCTTCAATACGGAAATCGTCTCGATATCATTCGGGTCGATATCATTCATAGACCCACTCTCAATACCATCGATCAAAATATACGGACTTGCCGAGTTCAACGTACCGACACCACGAATACGGATCGTACTACCATCCTGCCCCGGACGGCCTTGGCCCGAGGTTACCGTAACACCCGGCATCATACCTTGCAAACCCGAGGAGACGTTGGAGATAGGACGGCTCGTCAACTCCTTGCTATCCAGCTGGGCTACCGCTCCCGATAAGTTCGCCTTCTGTTGCGTACCATAACCCACAACGATAACCTCGTCTAATTTCTGGGTATCTTCCTGCAAGGAAACATTGATGGAAGGCTCTCCATTATACCTGAATTCTTGAGTTAGATAACCGATAAAGGATACTTGAATCATATCCCCTTTCTTCACATCCAACACGAAATTACCATTCATGTCGGTTACAGTACCATTTGTAGTACCTTTTACAACAATTGACGCTCCGGCTACAGGGCCAAAACTATCACTAACCATTCCCTTCAAACTGCCTTCTTGCTGGGCAATACCCACCCTCGGAGTTATCGCCGCACGATCAGAAGCATGAACCACACCCCCGGAACACAGCGCTGCAGACAATAGAACAAAACTAACAGGTCTTACAATTTTCAACATAAGAATCGTTTTTTTGTGTTTTAAATAGCTGTTACTATTATAAGACTAAAGGCATACTATTTTAGATCTTGTTTCTTATAATATTCACTTCTCTTCTTTATAGTAATAATTATAATTCCTCGGTTAACACAATTTGGAAACATACCCTTATCGTCCTTGCGGAACTTATAATCATTAAACGGGGCAAATATAGCACTATTTCTAATTACAACGCAAAAAAAGACGAACTTTTAAAATAAAGTTCTAAATATAGCGGCAGTGTTATTAAAATATTTAACTAACATTCCTCCAAACGGAAATCCTATTTAGCATATAACCGCTTGTACTGAAAAAGCTTATCCATTGAAATTCAATAAAAACGACCAGAAAGACTCCTTTTCAACACTGTTTCGCCAAAACCAGGGCCCAATCTACCTTATATTAATATTAGCTACTCTTCATATTTATTCCCTTGAAGACCACTATATATCATGAAAAAAATTATTACCTTCGTCGCTCGTTAATAACAAATTATTAAAACATGAAAAAGAAAAGCTTAACTTTACTATTAGCTACAACCGTAGCGAGTAGTATTTTATTTTCGTCCTGCATAGGATCTTTTGGGTTAACAAACAAACTTTTAACGTGGAACAGAAGCATCGACAGCAAGTTTGTCAATGAGCTAGTATTCATTGCTTTCTGGATTGTCCCGGTTTACGAGATTTCCACTTTGGCAGATGTCCTCGTGATCAACTCTATCGAATTCTGGAGCGGAAGTAATCCCGTAGCGGACGTAGGTAGCGTTAAAACGATCGATGGTAAAGACGGTGTTTATACCGTAGAAACAAAAGCTGACGGATACCATATCCAAAAGGAAGGCGACGAGAAAGCGGTTGACTTAGTTTTCAACGAAGCAGATCAAAGCTGGAATGTAGAGGCTGACGGTGAAAGCACAAAATTGTTAAAGTTCAATGGCAATGACGAAGTTGTCATGTATCTACCGGACGGTAAAGAAATGAATGTCGAGTTAAGCCAATCTGGAGTTTTAGCATTCCAGCAAGTAGCTGACGGATATTCTTACTATGCCGCTAAATAATTGAGAATTGAAAATTGAGAATTCCGAGAAGTCTTATTTAACTTTCAATTCTCAATTTTCAATTCCCCAATGCTAATCTAAATAAAATACGATGAATATGAACTCTATCAAAAAAATGATGCTATCCGGAGCATTAGGTTGCCTTATTTCCGGAATGGCTTATGCGGACGGTTCTTCACCCCAACCCGCGAAACCTTATTGGCAAGACATCCAAGTAGTAAGCGTAAACAAGGAAAAGCCCAGAAGTTCCTTCATGAGTTATGCGGATCGGGAAACCGCTCTCACCTCTCGATTCGAGAAAAGCTCGTACTATTCCCTATTAAACGGTACCTGGAAATTCTTCTTTGCCGACTCTTATAAAGATCTTCCTCAGAATATCACAGATCCTTCCGTTAATACCTCCTCATGGGATGATATAACCGTTCCCGGGAACTGGGAAGTACAAGGACATGGCATCGCCATCTATACGAATCATGGTTACGAATTTAAGCCAAGGAATCCTCAACCTCCGTTATTGCCGGAAGCGAATCCGGTTGGCGTATACCGCAGAGATATCGAGATCCCCGCAGGATGGGATAACCGGGATGTTTATTTACACATCGCCGGGGCCAAATCTGGTCTTTACGTATATCTAAATGGAAAAGAAGTGGGTTATAGCGAGGACTCAAAGAATCCGGCCGAGTTTCTGATCAATAAATACCTTCAACCCGGAAAGAATGTGCTTACATTAAAGATATTCCGCTGGAGCACCGGCACTTATTTGGAATGTCAGGATTTCTGGAGAATGAGCGGTATCGAACGTGACGTATTCCTTTGGTCTCAACCCAAAGCGAGTATTAATGACTTCCGGGTCATCTCTACCTTGGACGATACGTACACAAACGGAATCTTTAAACTGGCAGTCGACCTAAAGAACCACACGAAAGAGACTAAAAACTTAAATGTCGGATATGAGCTTTTGGACGCGAAAGGCAATCTTATCACATCCGAGGCCAGTGATATATGGGTAAGCCCCGCAAGCCCGCAAACAGCATCTTTCGAGTATGATTTGAAGGACGTAGCCCCTTGGAGCGCCGAGCACCCGAACCTATACAAATTATTGATGACGGTAAAAGAAGACGGCAAGGTTATCGAGGTAGTTCCTTTCAATGTTGGTTTCCGCCGGTTCGAGATAAAGCAGATCGACCAAGTAGCGGAAAACGGGAAACCGTATACCGTCTTATTGCTCAACGGGCAACCGGTCAAGTTCAAGGGTGTCAACATCCATGAGCATAACCCGGAAACCGGACATTACGTAACCGAGGATATCATGCGCAAGGATTTCGAGCTGATGAAGCAAAACAATATCAACGCTGTCCGCCTATGCCACTATCCGCAAGACCGTAAATTCTATGAGCTTTGCGACGAATATGGATTATATGTTTACGACGAGGCGAATATCGAGTCTCACGGAATGTATTACAACCTAAGCAAGGGCGGTACATTAGGCAACAACCCGGAATGGCTGATCCCGCATATGGATCGCACCATGAACATGTATGAGCGCAACAAGAACTATCCGAGCGTAACATTCTGGTCTCTAGGAAACGAGGCAGGAAACGGATACAATTTCTACCAAACTTATTTATATATAAAGGATAAGGAAAGAAACGGCATGAACCGTCCGGTAAACTACGAACGTGCCCTTTGGGAATGGAATACGGATATGTACGTACCCCAATACCCTAGCGCCGAATGGCTGGAAGAAATCGGGCGTAAAGGTAGCGATCGCCCAGTGGCTCCTTCTGAATATTCACATGCCATGGGTAATTCCTCTGGTAACTTATGGGACCAATGGAAAGCGATCTATAAGTATCCCAACCTGCAAGGCGGATTCATCTGGGACTGGGTAGACCAAGGAATCTTGGAAAAAGACAAGAATGGACGTGAATACTATACCTATGGTGGCGACTATGGCGTAAACGCACCAAGTGACGGAAACTTCCTTTGCAACGGTATAGTAAGCCCCGATCGCACCCCGCATCCCGCTATGGCAGAGGTTAAATATGCCCATCAAAATATCGGGTTCGAGGCGATCGATTTAGCGAATGGCTTATTCCGCGTGACGAACCGCTTCTACTTCACGAACCTAAAGAAATATAAGATCCACTATAGCGTAACAGCCAATAATAAAGTGGTACGCTCCGGTAACGTCTCTTTAGATATCGAACCGCAAGCGTCTAAGGAATTTACGGTTCCCGTAGGTAACTTAAAGCCGCAGACCGGTACGGAATATTTCGTAAACTTCAACGTAACGACCGTAGAAGCAGAGCCATTAATCCCTATCGGACACGAGATCGCTTACGATCAATACCGCTTACCGATCGAAAGCCCCAAGAAGGAGTTTAAGACGAGCGGTCCTAAATTAACGGTTTCAACAAATGGAGAGAACCTCTCGGCATCCTCCTCAAAGGTAAACTTCGTGTTTAACAAGAAGACAGGAATCGTTACTTCTTATAAAGTGGATGGTACGGAATACTTCAGCGAAGGCTTCGGCATCCAACCGAACTTCTGGCGTGCGCCTACCGATAACGATTACGGAAATGGTATGCCAAAACGCTTGCAAGTATGGAAGGAAAGCAGCAAGAACTTCAACGTAGCCGACGCTACCGCCACGATGGATGGCAATAACGCCGTGATTAACGTAAACTATTTATTACCGGCAGGGAATCTATACATTATATATTATACGATCTATCCTAGCGGAGCTGTGAATGTTGCCGCCCGTTTCACATCCACGGATATGGATGCCGCCCAGACCGACGTATCGGAATCCACTCGCACGGCAACCTTCACGCCGGGACGTGACGCCGCCCGTAAAGAGGCTTCTAAATTGAATGTTCCCCGTATCGGTGTTCGTTTCCGCTTACCAGCTGGCATGAATCAAGTGGAATATTTCGGACGGGGACCGGTCGAGAACTACTGGGATAGAAACGCCGGTAGCATGATAGGCTTATATAAATCCACAGCCGAGGAATTATATTTCCCGTATGTACGCCCGCAAGAGAACGGCCATCATACCGACACCCGCTGGGTATCGCTTAGCACCGGCAAGAAGGGCTTGCTAATCCAAGCGGATAGTACGGTTGGTTTTAACGCCTTACGCAATTCCATCGAGGATTTCGATGATGAGGAAGCGACTGGCCTGCCCCGTCAATGGAGCAATTTCACACCGGAGCAAGTAGCGAATCATGATGAAGCCGCGGCAAAGAACGTGTTACGTCGCCAACATCATATCAATGATATCACGCCTCGCAACTTCGTTGAGGTTTGCGTAGACTTGAGGCAGCAAGGCTTAGCGGGTTACGATAGCTGGGGCTCACGTCCGGAACCTGCTTATACATTACCCGCGAACCGGGAATACAACTGGGGCTTTACCCTTATTCCACTGAAATAAACTTGTCAGAACTTACTAAAAAAGGCCCACCATTTCCTCTATTGGAATGGGGGCCTTTTTTTATCGTCCTAAAACTTCTTATCCTTTAATGCGGAAGGAGCGGTTGTATCTCCTTCTCAAAAATATCCCGGCTAATAATACGATAATGAGGTGAATAAGAATCTTCAAACACCTTACTATGATGTCCTACGTACTCCCCATTATTTAAACGGGTCTCTATCTCTGCCTTATCCGATTCATAATCCGGAAGGGAAAGATTCATGGAACAAATAATCGCCTCTATTTGATGCCATTCTTTCTGCCACTCAAGAACCGTAACCGGACGTATGCCGTTTACACTACGCACAAAAGCATCAAAAAAGACATCATAAGGAACTTGGTTATTCTTTATAACGGATAAATTCACTCGAAGGAAACTACCTTCCCATCCGGTAGGTTCCGCCAAAGCGCCCTCGGTTTGGGTATAAGAGGCCAACTCCCTACGTAAATAGTTCCCGGCTCCAGTCGTATCACTGATAATATGTCCCGGACCAAATTTATCTTGGAAGAAATTCTTATATAAATCTTTCAAAGTGGATTTCGGATAAGCATCCATTTGGCGAGAAACCGCCAAACGGACCGCATCCTCAAATCCCTTCTTTCCTTCAGCGGAAATATGGAGACCGAAAAGAAGAGACATACAAGCAAGCAGCATTATTTTCATACTTACTGAATAACTTCCTTCAAGGTATTTTGTAAATCTTCTCCGGTGATATTCTTGGCGATGATCACGCCGTTCGGATCCAATAATACGTTTGCCGGGATTCCCCGTACCCCATAAAGAGCTGGGATCTCAGAATCCCAATATTTCAAGTCGGAAACGTGGGTCCAAGTCAGCTGATCGTCAGCGATCGCTTTCTGCCATTTAGCCTTATCCTTGTCCAAGGATATACCTACGATCGTAAAGTTCTTATCCTTATATTGCTGGAAGGCATTTACCACGTTAGGATTTTCCTTGCGGCAAGGAGGGCACCAAGAGGCCCAGAAATCCAATAGCACATACTTTCCCCTGAAATCCGACAAAGAGACTGAGACACCGGCTGTATCCGGTAAGGAGAACTCCGGGGCGACTTGTCCGATCTGCACGTGTTCCAATTGCTTGATAATACCGTCCAGATCCATCACATAAGGGTTATTCGCCAACGCCGGGGAAATCTTAACCCGAGTCGCCTTCAAATCATCCAAAGATAATTGATAGGTAAAATAACGATACAGATAGAATGCGGCCACAGGAGAGTCCGGATACTTCGAAACCAAACTGTCGATATCATACCCTTCCTCAAAGATCTTCTCCGCGTTTTCTTGAAAGATATCATTCACCGGCGAATTCTGTACGGTAATGGTCTCTCCGTCATTCCCGATCTTGACATTCATATCCGTATTCTCTAAGAAAAGCTGAACCGGATAGTTCATGTTCTCGGTTGCCAAACCGAATAGCAAAGGCTGATCTACCTCACCCTTAAAGGTGAATTTACCGTCTTTGACCACTGCCGTATCCACGTCAAAGAACATCTTATTACGGAATGTCTTCAAGTAAATTTTACCGTCGGGCATATTCTCTACCTCTCCATTGATAAGATATCCCTTTGGAGCTTCTTGGCAGCCAACCATCAAAAGGCCGGCAAGCGCCATCATACAAAATTGCTTCATCTCTCTATTCTCTTTATTAATTATTCAAACGCAAAAATACATAATATCCAAACATATACGCTATCATCTCATCTTTGACACTTCGCTTTTACAAAATAGGTACCTAATTACGCTATAATGGTGTTTTTGGTACCTTTTTTAATATCTCACTATGTAGCTATATTCTCCTCATCTTGATTATTTTTCGATTTT
>JAQVCX010000108.1 GCA_028689545.1 Parabacteroides sp. | reverse complement strand
AAACCTGTCAACCTGCTTTATAAATAAGACACTAAGTAGTCAACTAAAAACGTTAACATACAGACGCTTATCGTAATAATACTCCTCCCCTTCCGGAGTGATGAAGAAAGCGCGGTTGTAGAACTTCCCGTTATCTCTCGCGATAAAACTTCCGGCCACGGCCAGTTTATATTTCTTGGCCCATTCTTTGATCGTCGGTATGGTCTGGCCATCCATCGTATCGGCCTGCCGCTCCACGTCCATGGAAAATCCCGTAGTAAACGTCTCCGGCAATACGGCCAGATCGGTTCTTCCACTAACACGGCGCAACAGTTCGCCATAATAGCCCAAGTTCTCTTCACGGTCTTCCCAAATGATATGGGATTGTATCATACTGATACGTAAGTCTTCAGTCATAGAATTAAAGATATTAAGGTAATAAAAAGACATATTGAGACAAGGAGATAGTTTCACCGTGAAGAAACTTTAGTTTCCCCTAGGTGAAACTTTAGTTTCTTCCTAGGGAAACTTTTGTTTCACTTAGGGAAACTTTTGTTCCCTCAATGGAAACTATTGTTCCTTCACCATGAAACTTCCTATATCTGTACGAAATTCTCAGGATGGCAAGCGGTAACTCCCCGATACATCTCCCGTATCGCATGGATATCCTTATCCAAATCACCTGTCGGATAAAAAACACCTTTCGTGCCTACCTCTTTCTTTCCATAATCAAAATAAGCCACCACTATCGGCACGTTCGCTTTCAAGGCGATGAAATAGAATCCTTTTTTCCATTCCTTGGCCCGCTTACGGGTACCTTCCGGCGTGACGGCCAATTGAAACCGCTCGCTAGTCTTGAAACGTTCCACCATCTGATCGGTCACCGACGTACGTTTGCCCCGATCCACCGGGACACCTCCCAGCCAGTTAAACAACAGGTTGAAAGGGAAAAAGAACCACTCTTTCTTAATCAAGAAACCGGCGTTGCACCCAATCGAGGTATAGAACAGCTTCCCTACGATAAAATCCCAGTTGCTGGTATGCGGAGCCACGCATACGATGCACTTCGGCAAATCCACGCCATCCACCGGGCCTAGCCTCCACCCCGCCACGCGGAGTATCGCCTTACAGATCGCTTCCTTCATGCTTACTTATCCTTGCTCAACTCCCCTATCTCGTTGGCGATAGCGTTAATCTCTTCTTGCAGGTCCGCTCTCAATTTGCGGTAATAATGCCGTACAAGGATCTTGTTATCCTTGCCGTCCGGATGCCCGGCACGTGCGATATAACTATCTTGCATATCCAGGACACGAGTCATCAAAGCATCCGCTTTCTCCTGATCTACTCCGGGTATATACAATTTACAAACCAGCACTTCCGTAAACAATTCACCAGCCACACAGCCGATCTCTTTCTTCAAGATTCTTCTTTTAGCCATAATATTCCATATTTAAATATCCACAAATATAGAACATATGTTATTAAATACCCAGGAAAGGCCAATAAAAAACATAAAATGAATTATCTTTGCGGCTGTGAAATCATTGATTATAAACAAATCAAATATGAACGAAATGATAAAGACGCCAGAGTTTCTCTTTGAAAGCAGCTGGGAGGTCTGTAATAAAGTGGGAGGTATTTATACCGTACTATCGACAAAAGCACATACGCTTCAACAAATTTTTAAGGACAAAGTAATATTCATCGGTCCGGATGTGTGGGCAAACACAGCCGCTCCCGATTTTACGGAAGACGCATCTTTGTTTGAGGATTGGAAAAAGCACGCCGAGACAGTAGATCACTTAAAGATCAAGGTGGGCCGCTGGAACGTACCGGGCGCCCCCCCTGTTATACTGGTAGATTTCAAATCCTACTTCAGTGAACGAGATGCCTTTTTCTATTCTATGTGGGGAAACTTCCAGGTAGACTCCATCCACGCTTATGGCGATTACGATGAGTCTTGCATCTTCGCGTACGCGGTAGGCAAGGTGATAGAGAGTTTCTATCACTTCCACAAATTGGAGAACAAGAAAGTCGCCGCCTTATTCAACGAATGGATGTTGGCGATGGGAGCGCTTTACATCCAGAAGCAAATCCCTGCCATAGCGACACTTTTCACGACACATGCCACCTCGATCGGACGCTCTATAGCCGGCAACGACAAAGCGCTATACGCCTATATGGACGGTTACAACGGCGACCAGATGGCCAAGGAGCTTAACATGGAAGCCAAGCATTCCGTAGAGAAGCAAGCCGCCCATTACGTGGATTGCTTCACGACCGTAAGCGATAT
Organism: Parabacteroides sp.; assembly: GCA_028689545.1. Taxonomy (GTDB): domain Bacteria; phylum Bacteroidota; class Bacteroidia; order Bacteroidales; family Tannerellaceae; genus Parabacteroides. Next base: position 8,822 of record JAQVCX010000108.1, on the reverse strand, counting down.
CACGGCCCGGGAATGCAAGCAGTTATTAGACAAGGCGCCGGACATCGTTACCCCGAACGGTTTTGAGCCCAACTTCGTGCCTACAGGGAAGGAATACGCTAAAAAGCGGAAGGAAGCACGCCATACATTAATTAATGTAGCGGAGAAACTATTGGGCTGTCCCATCTCCCCGAACGCCTTACTGGTTTCCACCAGCGGCCGTTACGAATACAGGAATAAAGGAATTGATGTCTTCATCGAGGCGATGAACCGTGTACGTACGTCCGGACGCCTGCAGCGCGAGGTCGTCGCCTTTATCATGGTTCCCGCTTGGGTACGGGCGGCACGCGCGGATTTGAAAGAGGCGATCGAGCAGGACATAAAGACGACCGCTCCGCTTCAGCTCCCCTTCATAACGCACTGGTTGCACAATATGCAGGAAGACAAAGTCTTGAATTATATCAACCACGCCGGGTTCACGAACGCCGCTTCCGAAAAGCTAAAGATCGTATTCGTACCTTGCTATCTGGACGGTAAAGGAGGTATTTTCAACAAGACCTATTATGACATGCTGATAGGAATGGACGCTACCGTATATCCTTCCTACTACGAGCCGTGGGGATATACTCCGCTGGAAAGTATCGCGTTCGGCATACCGACGATCACGACCAACCTGGCCGGTTTCGGTATGTGGGCGAAGAAAACGGTATCCGGAGACAACCTTAACGAAGGCGTAGAGGTTATTAATCGTACGGATTTCAATTATTTTGAGGTAGCGGACGCTATCATGAACTCCATCCTGACGCTCAGCCAAAAGGATGCTACGGACATCGAGGATATCAAACAACGCTGCTTTGATCTAGCTCGAAAAGCGGAATGGGGCAAGTTTATCGATTATTATCTGACCGCGTTCGACATCGCCCTAAAGCATGCCGAGGAAAGAAATAGTTGAAGATTGCTCATAATTAATAAGATAATACTATCTTTGTACTCGTTTTTTAGACAAACACTTTAAACTTCACGATAATGAAAATTAAGGCGAATAACGCAAACAGTCCTATTTGGAAGGATATCTACTCACATTCCAAGCTTCCACAACAGTTAGAACCACTGAATGAGATCGCGACAAATCTCTGGTGGGTATGGAATCACGAAGGCGCTAAACTATTTGGTAAGATTGACGAACAACTTTGGAAATCCACAGAAGGTAACCCTGTACTGCTATTACAAAGCCTTTCACACAAACGTATGGAAGAGATCGTAGCCGACAAGGAGTTAATGGCTGAAATCAAAAAGGTATACGCTGATTTCAAAGCTTATATCAATGTAAAACCCGACAAGACACAACCGTCCGTAGCCTACTTCAGCATGGAGTATGGCTTAACCAATGTATTAAAGATTTACTCGGGTGGCCTGGGTGTATTAGCCGGCGACTACCTGAAAGAGGCCAGCGATAGCAATATCGATCTATGCGCCGTAGGTTTCTTGTATCGTTACGGATATTTCACGCAGAGCTTATCCATGGAAGGCCAGCAGATCGCCAACTACGAGCCGCAAAACTTCAACGCCCTGCCATTGACGCAGATATTGCAGTCGAACGGAGAGCCGATGGTATTGGAGGTTCCTTACCCGGGCAGAACCGTTTACGCTCATATCTGGAAAGTTAGCGTAGGTCGTGTGCCTTTGTATTTAATGGATACGGATATTCCTCAGAACAGCGAATGGGATCGTTCCATCACGCACCAATTATATGGTGGCGACTGGGAGAACCGTATGAAACAAGAGTATTTGTTGGGTATCGGTGGTATCATGATGCTGAACAAATTAGGTATCAAGAAACAAATCTATCACTGCAACGAGGGACATGCCGCCTTGATCAACGCTCAGCGTTTGGTAGACTATATCCAGAACGACGGCCTTTCATTCAACCAAGCGTTGGAGGTGGTTCGCGCTTCCGCCCTTTACACGGTACACACTCCGGTTCCGGCAGGTCACGACTATTTCGACGAGGGTTTGTTCGGACGTTACATGGGTGAGTTCCCCGGCAAGCTAGGTATTAGCTGGCAAGACTTCATCGATATGGGACGTGAGAACCCGGGCTCTAACGAGAAATTCTCCATGAGCGTATTCGCCTTGAATACTTGCCAAGAGGCTAACGGCGTAAGCTGGTTGCACGGTAAGGTTTCGCAGCATATGTTCGCCCCGGTTTGGAAAGGTTACTTCCCGGATGAGTTGCACGTTGGTTACGTAACGAACGGTGTACACATGCCGACTTGGGCCGCTACCGAAGTGAAGAAATTCTACTCGGATAAATTAGGAAAGAACTTATTCAACGACCAGTCCAACAGAAAGCAATGGGAAAGTATCCAGAATGTATCCGACGAGGAAATCTGGAAGCTCCGCATGACCTTGAAGAACAAGCTGATCGACTATATCCGCGCTCAATACAAAGATAGCTGGTTGAAGAACCAGGGCGATCCTTCCAAGGTGGTATCTATCCTTGAGAAGATCAACCCGAACGCCTTATTGATCGGTTTCGGTCGCCGTTTCGCTACTTATAAACGCGCGCACTTATTATTTACGGATCTGGACCGCTTGTCCAAGATCGTTAACAATGAGAAGTTCCCGATCCAGTTCGTATTCACCGGTAAGGCTCACCCGGCTGATGGTGGTGGTCAAGGTTTGATCAAGCACATCGTCGAGATCTCTCGCCGTCCGGAGTTCTTAGGGAAGATCATCTTCTTGGAGAATTACGATATGCGCTTGGCCCGCCGCTTGATCTCGGGTGTAGACGTATGGTTGAACACTCCTACCCGCCCGTTGGAGGCTTCCGGTACTTCCGGCGAGAAAGCCGAGATGAACGGCGTATTGAACTTCTCCGTTCTCGACGGTTGGTGGTATGAGGGTTACGTAGAAGGCGCAGGTTGGGCATTGACCGACAAGCGTACGTACGAGAACCAGCAATATCAAGACCAGTTGGACGCGGCTACGATCTACCATTGCTTGGAGACCGAGATCATCCCGACTTACTACGCGAAGAACAGCAAGGGCTATTCTCCGGACTGGATCCAGTATATCAAGAACTCTATCGCCAAGATCGCCCCGGATTATACGATGAAACGTATGTTGGACGATTACGAGGATCGTTTCTACCATAAGTTGGCGACTCGCTCCGCTCATATCTCCGCTAACAACTTCGAGATCGCTAAGCAAGTAGCCGCTTGGAAAGAGGAAGTAGCCCAACATTGGGATAGCTTCCAAGTAGAGTCTTTCACTTGCGATCAAGACTTGAGCGTCAACGGCCCGGTTGTAGGCAAGGAATACACCTTCAACTTGGTAATAGACCGTCATGAGCTGCAAGGTATGCTAGGCGTGGAATTGGTAGTCACGAAGGAAGATACGGAGAAACACTCCTTAGAATTGATCAACGCTACTCAATTCAAGTTGATGAAGGAAGAAGGCTCTAAGTTATTCTTCACGCTAACAAGCTCTCCTTCCGAGGCAGGCAACCACAAGATGGGCTTCCGCGTTTACCCCGTAAACAAGGAATTACCTCACCGCATGGACTTCGCTTTCGTACGTTGGATTCAGATATAATACTGAGAGACCTATAGATAATAAAAAAAGCCGGACTTTTAGAAGCCCGGCTTTTTTATTGATAGAATGTATTGGACCGATTAAAAAGCGTAAGAAACACCGAGAGCCGGCATCAAAGCGATCGTGTCGTAATGTCCGCTAAAGACACGGGGCTGTCCGGTAAACAGGTCCTTATCCGTATAAGAACCGTCGCGGCCGAAGCCTGTCACGTACGAGAAAGCGAAGTCTACCGACAAAGACTCCAAGGGGCGGAAACTCAGCCCTGCCGTTAGTCCCAGTTTATTCATACTCGGCGTTTCCGGATTCAGATAATCATCTTTTACCGGAGACTCGTCCAGATAAGCGCCCAGACGAACATCCAAACGCTTCGTGGCGGCAAACTGACCTCCTAAACGATAAATGCGGGAGTTCTTATACATCTTCTCCGCACGCAAATCATATTTGCTCAAAGAGGATGGAGAGAAATGAATATCCAAGGCCTCGTAAGCGCCCCAGCCTACGAAGTTCACCTCACCCGATACGGTCCAACGATTCGTAGGGCGGTATGTGACACCTACGTTCACGTTGGAAGGCAATGGCAACTCAGCGGAGAAAGTACCCTTATCCAATGGAGGAATCAATCCTTCTTTACCCATAGCCTGCATCAAGCCGTTAACCTTATCCAGCAAGCCCTTCAACTCAGTCTCATTCGTATAATCCAGCGCGATGTTACCCTCTTTCACCTTCGCCGTGACTTTCGAGCGATAAGAGACACCGACCGTAAACTTCTCATTGATATCGTACATAGCACCCACGTTGAAGCCGAAACGGATACCCGCGTCACCTTTTAACTGGACGGAAGCGGCGGAAGCGTCATCATATTTAGCGATAATCGCTTTCATCTCATCCGGGATCAACGCCCCCAAAGCAGGGTTAGCCGCCACGATCTGCCCGGCCATCTTACTCATCTCACCCGGGCCCACCAAGGCACGGTTCAAAGAGATATTACCAAATTCCATCATCAGACCGGCACCGACGCTCAAACGATCCATGATCTTCCAAGAAACAGTTGGCTGCAAATTAAACGCCTTCAGGGAAATCTCTTGGCATAAATGAGAACCTTTCCAATCGTGCCCCCAAGTGATACTGCTACCATAGGGCGTATTGAGCATCACACCGGCGGCCAAGTTATCATAAATCTTGAAACCCGCATAAGCGTATAAAGGAGTACTAGGAGTATTGTCTGTCTCAAAAGAATAGCCCTCATTCTTAAATTTAGCCGTAGCGAATACACCGGAAACACCCACCGATAGATCTACGCTCTTATCCATAAAGACCAATCCAGCCGGGTTAAAATGCATACTCTCGGCCCCTAACTTCATAGCTGCGCCGACATGCCCCATACCGGCCTGTTTCGTGCTTTGCGCATTTACTTGGAAACCCTCGGCTGCCGCATAAGACAGAGGAAGCATGGAAAGACATGCTAAAGCGATAACTTTCTTCATAAAAATTTAATTTGTTAATACCTAATTCCATACGCCATCCACGGCGTAAGTGGCGACAAAGATAAATACTTTTCTTTAATATTGCACAGTTTCATCATAAATGTGCAGCACAAAACAGTGAATACTGTGCAAACTCATAAGACTTATTAACAATAAGCCTTGCGTAGAGGTAAGATAATAAAAAGGAACTGCACCGAGGTGTACAGGCTCAACCCCGACAAGCAATGGAAGATCATACAAACCCACTGGTCTTACGTAAAGATTGACAATATGACAATATGTAATCTGAAGTCCCGGAGAATCGTTTTTTCCGGGCAAAGGTACAGACTGTTAGCAAATACGAGAAAAAATATCAGCAATCAATTGTATGATAACACTTTGCTTAAATACGCCCTTTCATACTAGCGAGATTAATTCATCCTATCTCATATTTATGCAGAAGAAAGGGGCTTTTCATACGGATGCATCGCCCATTTCTATAGGTTGCGTACCCAATTACTACCGTATGTATCGCCAAACACATACGGTAGCGTTGCCTAACACAGGCATTCGCGTTGCCCAATCCCATTACTTTCGCCTCCCAACAGAGGTATTCATGCAAAAAAACAGGGTAAAATGGGTAGTTTAACCATAAAGTTCTCCCTATTTCGTCTATTCGTAAAAAGGCCTTGCCATCATAATCCCGTATTTTCAATCAAAACGTCAAGGTTATCGTGTTTTTGCTTACAACATCAATAAAGCCTACCACAAAACAGATTTCCGACTCCTGCCCTTACGAGTGTTTCACAAACATAGGGTTTTGTTGGTGAGCCCTTATATAGCCGAAAAAACGCAGTACTACTAACTTGCTCGAAGGATATATTCCACCAACTAACATATAAAGACGGAAGTCACGCATCATCCTGCGATGAACAACATCGCCCAATGGAATTTTTTGCTCGAAAGCCTGACGGAGGAGTGGAATCGTCGCAGTATCGCCCATTGCCCAACGGAACTCCTCATAATCCATCGGGAACATATCCACCAAATATTTTTATTCATATAGCCATTATCCACCGAATTTAAAAATAGAATATTGCCTTTGTCCACCAAATATTAACCTTTATATGTATTCCAATAAGGAAGTAACGGACGAAGTGCTGGAAAAAGTATTATCGGCAGCTTTTAAAGCCCCGACCAACGACCATTTGCGACAGTTTGAGTTCATTGTCGTGAGAGGGCAGGAAAACATTGCCCGACTTATATCACCAGTGGCAGAAAACACCAAAAACATTCAACAGACCCAACTTAATGCCGCCACGAACGTAATGGACAAAGACGGATACGCTATGTTTGTCGATGCGTTACCCAAGCAACAACGTATGCTAATCCAAAGCAACTGCCTCGTCCTGCCGTTTTTCAGACAAAAGGCTTATCCCTTATGCAAGCCCGCAGACCAAAGTTCTTTGAACCATTTCGCTTCGGCTTGGGCTGCTGTAGAAAACATCTTGTTAGCAGAAAGATATTCGGGTAGAAGAGAGAATCCACAAAATATCTGGTAAGCCCCAAAAAGAAAAAGCCCTGTAATCCTTAAATTACAGAGCTTTACTTTATTTTGCTTCTTTCGAAAGCGGTCCGGACGGGACTCGAACCCGCGACCCCATGCGTGACAGGCATGTATTCTAACCAGCTGAACTACCGAACCATTTTGTAATCAATAATAACTTTGAAAAAGAGGCGGTCCGGACGGGACTCGAACCCGCGACCCCATGCGTGACAGGCATGTATTCTAACCAACTGAACTACCGAACCTCTTTTCTTTTGTTGCTATCTCTCTCGATTGCGGTGCAAAGGTAAGTATTATTTTTAAACCTGCAATAGATGGAGCAAAAAAAAACGACTTATCGCTAAAATATTCTTTCCATAGATCCATATAAGCGATCTTCCCTTTCTCTATTTCCCCTACCCGATCACACCAGTTTATCACAAATACATTTCATTCTGGAACTTTTCATTCGCCATTCATAATTATGTAATGATAATTTGTTACTTTTGCGATTCAATATAAATGCTTAACAACAATGGACGTTGCCATTATTAAATATAATGCCGGAAACATCTACTCGGTAGATTACGCTTTGAAGCGGTTGGGCGTTACCCCGATCATCACGGCGGATCCGGAATTATTAAATAAAGCGGATAAAGTCATCTTTCCCGGAGTAGGTGAAGCTTTCACGACCATGGAGTATTTAAGGGAGCATAAATTGGATCAGGTGATCTTGAGCCTAAAGCAACCGGTACTCGGGATATGCCTCGGCATGCAACTAATGTGCATGCGTTCGGAGGAGGGAAACGCTGATTGCTTGGGAATCTTCCCCGCGGAAGTGAAACGTTTCATTCCGCGAAAGCATGAGGACAAGGTTCCTCACATGGGTTGGAACACCTTGACTAACGTGAAAAGCGGTCTATTCAATGAGCGATTGGAGAACCAGTTTGTTTACTTCGTACATAGTTATTATGTACCCGTAAACGAATATACGGCGGCTACGACCGATTATATCCTTCCGTTTAGCGCCGCTTTACATAAGGACAACTTCTACGCGACGCAGTTCCATCCGGAAAAAAGCGGATCGGTAGGAGAAGTTATATTGAAAAACTTTTTAAAGATATGATTGAGCTTATTCCCGCTATAGATATAATAGAAGGTAAATGCGTCCGGTTGACGCAAGGAGATTACGCGACCAAGAAGGTCTACAACGAAGATCCGCTGGAAGTGGCCAAGATGTTCGAGGCGAACGGCATCCGCCGCTTGCATGTGGTAGACTTGGACGGAGCCCGTGAGGGACGCATCATCAACTACCGCATTCTTGAACGGATAGCGACCCGGACTTCCTTGATCGTTGATTTCGGAGGGGGCTTGAAGCAAGAGGATGATCTGGAGATCGCCTTCGAAAGCGGTGCCCAGATGGTGACCGGGGGCAGTATCGCCGTGAAGAACCCGGAAATGTTCACCGCTTGGATCAATAAGTTCGGTAGCGAGAGAATCATATTAGGGGCCGATGCCAAAGATAAGAAGATAGCCATCAGCGGTTGGGAGGAAACGACCAGCCAAGAGCTGATTCCTTTTATCAAAGGATATTGCGACAAAGGGATTACCAAGGTGATCTGCACGGATATCGCACGGGATGGCATGCTTCAAGGCCCGGCTATCGATCTATATAAAGAGATACGGGACGAGATCCCCAATCTTTATGTCATAGCCAGTGGTGGCGTAAGCTCGATCGAGGATATCGAGAAATTGTCTGAGGCCGGGATTCCCGCCGTCATTTTCGGCAAGGCCATTTATGAGGGGAAGATCCAGTTGAAAGATTTACTTCGTTTTACTTGACATAATTAAATAGATATATGCTAGCCAAGAGAATTGTTCCCTGCCTGGATATAAAGGATGGAAAGACCGTAAAAGGCATCAACTTCGTGAACTTCCGCGACGCTGGAGACCCCGTGGAGCTGGGCGCCCAGTACAGCCGTGAGGGGGCCGACGAATTAGTGTACCTGGATATCACCGCCTCGCACGAGGGGCGAAAGACTTTCACCGAACTGGTAAAGCAGGTGGCGGCCCATATCAGCATCCCTTTTACCGTAGGTGGGGGCATCAATGAGCTGAAGGACGTAGATCGTTTGCTTAGCGCTGGCGCCGATAAGGTCTCGATCAACTCGGCGGCTTTACGCAACCCGGCATTGATCGAGGAGATCGCCAAGAACTTCGGCAGTCAGGTATGCGTG
>JAQVCX010000200.1 GCA_028689545.1 Parabacteroides sp. | reverse complement strand
CGTAAAACGGGCTGTACACGATGCGCGGCCTGATCTTAAGGAAATACTTCTCCAGAGGAATGATGATATCCTGTACGCTGGCGTCCAGCCTCTCGTCTTTAAGGCCAAGGAATACGTGCTCCGCATAGCCCAAAACGGCTTTAGCTTTCAGCACATGGGACTTTTCGATATCATTCTTGCGCTCATCGAACCGGTGATTATAGACGCGGCCGGCCGCAAAGCATACATGCACTTTATCGCCGCTTGAAACATGGCGCGCTATGGCGCCCCCGCACCCAAGCGCTTCGTCATCCATGTGCGGAGCTATCACTAAGATATTCATGTGTTCGGACTCCTACGCTTTCAGGACCGCGTCCAGATTATTCCAGTCGGTTTTACGTCTGGCCTCGCGCTCGCTATACCACTTTATGTACCGCCTGACGCCTTCCTCGAAGCTTGTCTTCGGCTCCCATCCCAGATCCTTCCTGGCGAGCTCGCTCGAAACTTCCTTGCCTCCAAAATCACCCGGACGGGGCGGGGTATATTCGATAGTGACGTTACCCAGCACTTTCTTTATCGTTTCCGCTATCTGCTTGATGGTGATCTTCTCTTTTCCGTCAAGGTTATATATCTTATTCTTGGCTATCGATTGGAGCGCCAGAACGTTGCCTTCCGCGAGATCTTCGACATATACGAACTTCCTGAATTGCGCGCCGTCGCCCGCAATCGTCAACGGCTCGCCCTTAAAAGCCTTGCGCACGAATATAGGTATCACCGCGCCGTCTCTTGCCCTGGGACCGTATGGTATTCCGTAGCGAAGTATGGTGACTTCCATGCCGTACAGCTTGTTGTATGCCTGACAGTAGTATTCGCCGGCTAATTTTGTCGCGGTATACAGGTGAGCCGGGGAATGAAGCGGTGTCTTCTCGTCGACCTTATCGCCTTCCGCCTCACTGTATACCCAAGTCGTGCTCCCGTAAACTATCCTCTTGACTCTCGCGCGGCGGGCTGCCTCAAGGATATTGATCGTTCCCCGCACGTTGATCGACTCGGAGTAATGGGGATCCTCATAGACATCCTTGACATCCGCGATCGCGGCCAGATGAAGAACGGCATCGACGCCGCTCATCGCGAATCCCAGAAGGTTCAGGTCCAGCAGGCTTCCCTGATAATATTCGATGTCGCTCCTGAATGTAGGCATCGCGAGATCGTAGATCCTGACGTTCACCCCTTTATCCCTGAGCTTATCCACTACATGAGAACCTATGAAACCGCTGCCTCCGGTGACTAACACTTTCATCTTTGCCTTTCCCCCTTTTTTTTATTTACGTTTACCGTGTTTACTTCATCTCCATGAAATCTTTTTTCAATTCCTCGAATATCTTATCGTCTTTCTCGGACTTCTTTATCTCATCATACCGCTCTACGGGAAAACGTACATATAATCCGAAGGTCCTGAAGAGGCCTTTCAGCTCATCGAGCGTCATGCCTTTAGGGACAAATTGAGGCCTATCCACAACAGTCGTTTCATAGTCGGGATCGAGGCCTTCATCCTCGCACATCTTCCGTATGGGCGTCCCCTTATAAGGCTCGAGCATGGTCACGGAAAATGAGTCGGGGTTGATCTTTTTATTAAGCTCTATCGTGTCAAATATCTCTTTTCTTGTCTCGTGGGGAAGGCCGATCATGTTATAGGCCGAAACCCTTACGCCCAGCGATTTGACCAGATCAAACTTCTCGACTATGGTCTTATTCGACATGTGCCTGTTCATGACGCGCTTCCTGATCGATTCGTTACCGCTCTCTATGCCCATCGCGAAGGTCCAGCAGCCCATATCCTTGAGTATACGGACCTTATCTTCGGTAACGGTATCGACTCTGGCATAAATAAGAAATGGGAGGCCTATCTCGGCTTTATACAGCCGAGAATATTCCTTCATGTAGGAAGAAGGGGTCGACGTGAAGTCCTCGTCCCAAAAACGCACGAAATCGAACTTATACTTTTTTATCAATCTTGTAAGCTCGTCTATGCTCTGCCGCGCGCCCTTGATACGGTGATAATTCCCCAGGCCCTTATACTTCTCCTTCAGAATTCCATTCACGCAATAAGAACAGTTAAAAGGGCATCCTCTGCTGAGCTCATAATTTATCATCTTATATCTCTTGCCGTCAAACGCCCTGTAAAAATGTATGGGATCAAAGTTATCAAAGTCAGGCGACGGTAAGAGCGTCACATCCGTAAGCGCGGCCGGCTCGTTCTTTATTACCTTGCCGCCTCTCCTGAACCATATTCCCCGCACCGATTCGACAGGCTTGCCTTCTTCCATGGCCGCTAATAATTTTACGAAGCTGTCTTCTCCCTCCCCGACGCACGCATAATCGATAATTTCGTTATCCATAACCTCTTCGGGCAACAATATCGTATGAATGCCCCCGAATATTATCGGGACATTATATTTTTTCCTGATCTGCGACAAAAAATCGCACGCGAATTTGAAATCAACCGATAGGCAGCTGACCGC
>JAQVCX010000199.1 GCA_028689545.1 Parabacteroides sp. | reverse complement strand
CGCGGGTCCCAGTTGAAAAAGCAATCCGTGGTGTTAATATCCTTGCCCGTAGCGCGCAGGAACGCGCGTTCAAGGGCTCTTTCTTCCTTCTCCTCTTGCTCCTCGGAAAGCTCCCCGTTACAAGAGGCTTCCGCGATTCGGTGCCCTTTGTTTTCGATGCGGAAGAGCTTCTTGCACAATTCGGTAGTATCTGTGTCGGACGGAAGGCCGAAGTATTCGATGAGCTTGGTTCCGTGGTTCCGAATTCTTTCGTACATGAGTTCCTTCTTAGTCATGACTGACGCTCCTTTTGGCATTATAAGCCTCTTTTTGCTTCTTGGCATAGTCGAGGGCTTCTTGTTTGGTCCGAAAGCCCTTATCATAAAAACCTTCGCAGTCCATCACCGCCCACCCTGAAGGTGCTCCGAACATATTAGACCAAAGTATTACTTGAAAAGGTTCATGCATGATATATCCCCCTCCTCTTCGCTTCCTTAGCCTTCCGGCCCTCGTCTCCCAAGTATAGAGCGCATAATATCCGGTAGTTGCGTTGATTCCTGAGCACCGGATACGGACGCCCTTTGTTTGTCGCGTCGCGTTCGATACACATAAAAAGTAAATTCATGTTCTCACGAGTCATCGGCGTTTTGACGTTGACAAGGTGAAATACTTCGCCGTCCGGCCCATGGGCCGTGATTCGCAGCGTAGCGGGGTCCTGGACGAGTCGCCACCCGTCGCCGGACGCAATGGCGGTTTTCTGAAGCTTGCGGTAATTGTATAGCATGGTTACTCCTTTAGTATCCGGAAACGTACCCGATCAAAGAATCTGAATCATTAGCATTATTTGCGGCTACCCATACTAGTTTAATATATAATTCATTGTCGCTTGTCTCTTCAAGTTCTTTCTTTGTCCATCCTCCCGTTGCGCATAGGGCGTCCAGCGCAAGAGAGCGCGGAATACGGGAAAATAAACGCGGATGCTTACTCACTATATAGATACAATCATCATAGCAGTCTCCGCTATGGGAACAGATGCCCCGCTCTTTTCTGGTAAACACAAATTCAATTTCATTTCCGTTTACGGATATACGCATAGTAACTCCTTTATTGTTTAGTGTACCATTCAAGCGTATTCCGCGCCGCTTCGGTCATCTCTTCTTTGCGTATCTTTTTTCCGAGGTATGATCCGGGCTTCTGTTTTAGCTCGATAGTGTACCATCTACCATCGGTCCCTATCGATAGGCCTGCCCAATATAGGCGCCCATAGGCGTCCCGGCGCCCACGCTTCAGTACTGTGTAGGCTTCTGACGGATAGCCTTCATTGTAGTATATTTGCATGGTTCACTCCTTACCAAAACTTAGGATTGATCGCAATTGCGATTATAAGCAAAAAGGCGAAGGCTAGGGCGTCGGGGATCATTTCGACCACCTTTCCCCGTTCATGTACGCCGCAAGGCGTTTTCCGGCTTCTGCATTTTTGCACCGTGCGTACAATTCGTCTCGCGTTTCATTGTAGACCGTTCCTATATCGGTCGAAACAAAATGATCGAATCGGATTGAATTGTCCTTATATACGGTGCATATGCGGCCCTTATCATCTTTTGTGTCGATACGGACGATGCAAGCATCGAGGATTGCCGATCCTCCCATACTCCGGGCGTTTTGGATTAGTATAGGTATCTTGCAGGGGCCAATGGATCGGGACACGTGGCCGATGGTGTCGTATTCCTCATTCCAGCATTTTCCGTCCTTCCCGTAAAAGATGCGGATTCGCTTCCTTTGTTTCCTGGAGATTTCTAGCCATTGTATTACGGCGTCCGGCGTTTCGGGATTGTAGCTTGTTCCATTGACAAGTTTATAGTCTTTCATTTCTATTGCTCCTTTCGTTCCTTGTTCTCTTCCCGCATCGCTCTTACGGCAATGCGTTTCGCGGCCCTGAGATAATTGGAGACAGCGGTCATATCGCAATTCCTCCTAGCTACCAGTTTTCCTGCGCGGCCTCAAACTCCGCTCTAGTCATCGGATCGCCGAAGGCGATTTCGCAATAATCAGCTCCGAATTCCGCTTCCCGCCCGGTAAAGTAGGTTATCCCATAGCGCCGTAATTCTCCGGCATAATGGGTACGGGCAATGCCAAACATATCAATAAGTGAGTCTTCGGCGGCTTTCCGACTGGAATGCAATTCCGAATGGTCGGGCAGGCATCCAGTTGATCCGTTCATGGCTATGTAAGTTTTCATATCGCAATTCCTCCCATGAGTATTCGATACTCGATCGATAGCAGGATGATACATACGACGATGGTTAGGGCGTAGAAAAAGCGGGTCATCGGTATTCCCTTAGCACATAGCCGTTTTTCCTAGCGTACCGGCGCCACCACGTACGGGTCTGAGCGCCGATATCTCCGCGGTAAAACCAATCTTTACCCTCGTTTGTAGATTCATTAGCTACAAACCCGCTACCGTAAGGGTCTCCATTATGTTCCAGTTCTAATATCTTTTTCATTTCCCTACCCTCCGGGCAGC
>JAQVCX010000198.1 GCA_028689545.1 Parabacteroides sp. | reverse complement strand
CCTATGCCGCCAATCTCTACTACGGGGTAAAGGAGCGCGTCTCCATAGTCAATTACAAGGCAATATGCGCGCTTATGCCCATAGTTTTCTATACCTTCTGGACACTTAGCTTTATCTCGGTCGCAGGCGTTACGTTCCCCGGTATAAACGCAATATATTTTATTGATATTCCCTTGTTGGCTAATCCCGCCCTTGAAGCGGCGGTTCGAGGGAGCACGCTTTACGCGGTGTTCTCACAGGGCTTTTTCGCTCTTTATATCTATAATCTACTTGTCAATTTTATACTGGTTATCTTGAATAAGAGCTTCAGAAGATTTTCACTCAATAGATACATATTCTCCGCAGTTTTCTCTGTAGCTTTCGGATTCTTCTGCATATATGTTCAGGGCTCCACGATGGAGGGTTCGATAGGAATATTCCTGATATCCGGAATGTATGCCTTTCTAGCCTTCTACACAATTGCCGCATACAGGTTGCTTAAACGCGGAGTTTATGAGGGCAAGGAGGGGGTCATAGATGACGAGGAGGACAGATATTTCGACGACGAAACGGGCTTTATTACCGCGGTCGGAGATAGCTCCTCGGAGGAATGCGACAGCGGCTTGGTATACATAAAGGATGCAAAGCACGCTTCCACTCCCGGAATTAAGGTTGAAACTGCCCCTGCGAAGGTCAATTATGCTGTAAAGCGCGAGGTGACCCCTCCGCCTGCACCGAAAGATAGGGAAGAAAGTTCATCTAATGAAAAGGTTGAAGCCTCCGCGCCAGCCGCAATTGAGGCTATTGTTCCTATTGCCGCGAAGATTATCTCTCGCTCCGACCTTGCACCCTCTGCCTTTATCGCGGGAGAAGAGGCGGCACTTGAGGATGAAGTCAAAATTGCCTATGACCCCTCTTATGAGGAATACGCCGCGAAAGAAAGGGTGGACGGCGTAATTGATAGTAAGGCCGAAGAGGACAAGCCCGAAGTGCTTCCTCAGGAATATAGCAATTCCGATATCGCCTCTGAAGAAAATAGAGACCTTTTAGACAAAGACACGGAGAATGGTATGGAAGTCCTCGTTAAGGAAGCTAGCGTAGAGGACGAAGATCGGGAGTTAGATGAATATTTTAATAATGAACTATTCGTCAAGGAAGCTCCCGAGAGCCGTGAGGAAGAGGAAGAGGCGACGGCGATTAAGCTTGAATTAGAGGACGAGGAGTCTGAGAAAATCGACGAATACGAAGAAGATGACGATGAGTCCGACGACTCCGTTGAAGAAATAGGCGAGTCCGACGAAGCCGCAGATGAAGACGAAGCCGTAAATGACGACGAAGAAGAGCTTGATGAAGATGAAGAAATTGAAGAAGACTTTGAGGAAGATGAGCTTGATGCGGAAATATTAAGTGAGGATGTTGAGGAGATAGCGGCGGCGCTTGGGGCGGAGGATTCCGACACTTATGCTTTTAGAGACGACGAGGATGACGAGGACGACGAGGACGAAACTTACGAGGAATCTGTAGAAGAAGAGAAAACGGAAGGGGAAGAGGTAGTTGTCTTTAATTACGCAGAAGTAGAAGCGGAGGAAAGCGTAGTAGGCAATGAAAGTGCGGAGGAAGCGGTAACGCGTTTCGCTCAGGAAGGCGCTGAATCTTATTATAATACGCTTGCGCTTATAAGCGAGGATGCGGACACAGACGAAATAAGAAGCTATAGCGCAAGGCGCAAGCAAAATCTGATTGACTCCCCTAGAGAGATTGAGGATGGGGAAATAGTAGAACGTTTGGTTACCGAGAATTTTGCGCCTGAGATTATGCAGATTATATCCGATGACCAATTTTACCTTATGCTACCCCATAGACTCAAGAAGGAATTCACTGAGGCATTTATGAATCCTAGTGAGTTTCTCATCAGAAGGATTCCTCAATACGTTATCAACGGGGATAATTCTGAGTTTTTCTCTTCAGTGCTTAAGTATATAGACATATCGGGAAAGGGCGTAAGCTCTGACCTTATTCTTTTGCTTTACGAATATGTGATAAGCATTTATGGCGATGATACTGAATATATGAGTAATTGTAACCGCAAGGTGCTAGATGCGCTGCTGCAGAGGGAGGACAGAGAAAAGGCGGCGGCGGATATTACAGAGGAGGTCTGCATTAAGGAAATTAAACTTACCTTAAAGAGCGACCTTACTCGTACGATGCCTGTCATTAAGAGGCTTATTCTTATTTATATGCGTAAGAAAAAATACGACGAAGCGCTTCAGCTATGTGAAACGGCAATAAGATTGAATTTTACCGACAATACTGTGGGCGGTTACGAGGGCAGGCGCCGTAGGATTCTCCGAATGATGGAGAAAGAAGGCAGATAATGCGCGCAGTTATAGATATCGGCAGTAATTCCATAAGACTGATGCTGGAGGGCAATAAGCTCAAAACAATCAATACCACTCAGCTTGCGGAGGGGCTTGCACTAAGCGGAAAGCTCAAGGACGAGGCTATGCAAAGGACAGCTGACGCGGTGGAGACGTTCTACC
>JAQVCX010000197.1 GCA_028689545.1 Parabacteroides sp. | reverse complement strand
TCCGGGTTAACCTCGTTCATCAATAAGACAGAACAGGGTCAACCTCTTTTATTACTAAGTTGCAAACCTGTCAACCTGCTTTATAAATAAGACACTAAGTAGTCAACTAAAAACGTTAACATACAGTACATCAATCGTTTCATGCCGTGAAACTTTAGTTTCTCCCAATGAAACTAAAGTTTCCCTAGGAAGAAACTTTTGTTTTTTGCCCATAAAAACTACAAATATCAATCTTTCAATATCTTAAATCACAGTTTAACGAATTTAGTTGACAACATTAGAGTGAATAACATTATTAACAACTAAATTCAGTCTCACTTTTTAAAGGGGACTCAAAGACATATCGTTTAATTCATTATCTTTGTGGAAGTATAAACAAATAAACAAGATAACTATGAAAAATAAATCATTGTTAGTTCGTTTCGATTGGGCGATCAAACGTTTGTTACGCCAAAAGTCCAATTTCGTGGTCCTTGAAGGTCTTTTATCCACCCTTCTTGGAGAAGACGTGACGATCGTACGCATCCTTGAAAGCGAAGGCAACAAAGAGGACAGTGAGGACAAATTCAACCGGGTAGACGTGTTGGCGGAAAACGACAAGAGCGAACTGGTTATCATCGAAGTACAAAACAACCGAGAGCTAGACTATTTTCACCGTATGCTCTATGGCACATCCAAGGTTGTCACCGAATATATCCATGAGGGAGAGAAATATGGTGTCATCAAGAAAATCTATTCCGTAAACATTATCTATTTCGACCTTGGGCAGGGAAAGGATTACGTGTACCACGGGAAGACCCAATTCAAAGGCATTCATTTCGATGATATACTGAAACTATCCAACCGCCAACGGGAACAATTCATCAAACAGGAAGCCAGCGATATTTTTCCCGAATATTACGTATTACGTGTCAACGAATTTGACGAACTGGCGAAAACACCCCTTGACGAATGGATCTATTTCTTAAAAACAGGAGAAATAGATGAACACGCTACCGCCAAAGGATTGCCCGAGGCACGCGAAAAGCTACGGATCGACAATCTAAGCCCTTCCGAGAAGGGTCAATACTACGCCCACATGGAAGCCCTTCGATACCAGAAGAGCGTCATCGAGACCGGATGGATAGAAGGACATGCGGATGGACGAGCGGAAGGACGGGCCGAAGGACGGGCCGAAGGTCTAGCCGAAGGTCTAGCCGAAGGTCAGAACCTAGAGAAACGCAAAATTGCAACCAACTTGAAAAAGCAAGGGCTTCCCATAGAGATAATCGCGAACTGCACAGGTCTTTCTCCGGAAGAGATAGCAAACTGCTAATACATATTATATATACCTATTATATAGAGAGGGGGGGAATCAAAAGATTCCCCCTTTATACATATTATCGAAATTCGAATGCTGTCCGTTCATCTTCCGGGCCTCCTCGCCTTCCGGATTCAGTTCCAGTGATTTCTTCAGGTCCTCGAACGCGCCGGCCTTATCGCCTTGCAAGTTCTTGGCCCGCCCACGCTCACTATAAGCCTTGGCAAAAGAAGGGTTCGTCTCGATAGCCTCGTCGAAGAAAGCGATCGCCTCGTCGTATTTTTTTTGCTCGATCAGCAACTGACCGGATAAGATACAAGCATCCTCATTAAACGGATTTAAATCCAGGACCCGCTGGAAATCAGAGTTCGCAGTATCGATATTCCCCAAAGCCATATGGATACGACCTCTTAATAAATAAGAACTTTCCTCCTCCGGCACGATCTCGATCGCTTTTTCCACATCGGGCAGTGCCTCTTTCGCCTGTCCCAGTCCCAAAAGGATCTCCGCACGTAATAAATAAGCATCCGCGAAGTCTTCCTTCAAGGCGATCGATTTCGTCAAATCGGCGATAGCGCCCAATACGTCATTCGTCACCCTCTTCGCTTTTGCCATCATAAAATAGGCGACAGGGTTAGAAGGATCTAGCCCGATCACGTGCAAGCAATCGGCAATGACCTCCGCATCCTTGTCCAACATGAACAATAAGTTAACGCGGGTCAAGCGAGTAGCGACATGATCCGGCTCCATCTCAACCATCCGGTTCAACACCTCCACGGCTTTCCCCAGCTCGTTCGCCATCGTATAAGCGGAGACGAGATAGCTCATCGTCTCAAAATCTTCCTGTATATTCAGTGCCTCCGTAAAGCATTTGATCGCATAAGCAAGTTTTCCCATCTTCTGGGCACGTACGCCGTCGTATTTCAATATATCAAAGTTTTTCTGCTCGTTCTTCGCCTTATCCTCCGCCGCCTCGGCCGGTTTGGAAGAAGAGAATAAAGATGTAAAGAAATTTCCCATGATCTTATACCTTAAGATAGATTATAATTATATTTTTCGAAGCGCAAAGTTACTTGAATATATTTAATATCAACAAAGAAACAGACAAAGTATAGGATGTCTTGAGGATTTAACGCGTATCTCTATGGATTTGGTACAAGCAACTCTCAAAGCAGAGGAAAAACCCTTTTTCTAACAATCATCCACAAAAGGACAGCTTTCCCTTATCTATTTTCA
>JAQVCX010000196.1 GCA_028689545.1 Parabacteroides sp. | reverse complement strand
GATCTCCCACGTATCCCGTCGATCCGGAGGTTTTTTATACCTGGGCCAGGCATTCCGCGGCTTATGAAACAGGCAAGCCGTTCATATACACGTGGCACGGCGCCCTATTTTCATACCAATACGCCCATCTCTGGTTTGATCTGCGTAATGTGATCGACAAGCAGGGGATCGATTGGTTCGAAAACACCACGAACGCGACTCTGGCAAACAGGCAGTTCTGCATCGACAACGCGGATAAGTTCAAGGGGTATGGCCCTAACAGCTGGGGAATAACGTCCATGGCGCGGCCCGGAGGGTACATAATGCATTTCGGAGTTCCTCCCACCGGGAGCGGCGAGCCGCAATATGACGGTACGATATCCCCGACCGGCCCTGCCGGATCCATAGTTTTCACTCCCTATTTGTCGACATCTGCGTTAAAATATATGTATATGACCCACCCCAGGTTATGGGGGCAATACGGCCTTAAGGACTCTTTTAACATGGATCTGAACTGGTATGCTCCCACATACTATGGAATAGGAGTGGGGATGATACTTGTGCCTGTAGAGAATTTTCGCTCAGGATTTGTGTGGAAGAATTTCATGAAGAATGAGTATGTTCAGAATTCGCTGGTAAAAGCGGGATTTACCAGAAAGAAAGGACGATCCTTATGAGACATTTGAAATTATTGACGTTTGCCGGATCTATCATATTTGTTTTGGCTGTGAGCCTGTGCCCTGCGGGTTATTCGCAGGAAGAACCGGCGGTCACGGCTACCGATGAACAGAAGAATACGCTGCCGCCGTGCAAATTCAACGGTATCATACAGGATATAAGCGCGTCGACGGACGAAGTCTTGCTGAGGGATCTTATCGAGACGGCGTTTTCCGAGTCCTGCGTATACGAAAATTATGAAAAATTCGTGGCTGACGCGCAAGCTGCGCTCTCCGCGGATCCCGCGTTTAACAACAAAGACTACTTGTATTACGCGATGGCCAGGGCGCGGCTCGATCAGCTTTCGGCCCTATCAAAAAATAATGACATCGAAGCCGGGCGCCTATACATGTCCGTCAATGATAAGTATTTTACCGAGGCGTTAGACTCGCTCGACAAATCCGGTTCTTCCACAAAATCGAAGAGCCTGGTTATCGATAATAACCTGTTAAAGTTCATGATCTTCAAGGAAAAATTCCAGCCGGAAAAATCGGATGCGATATTCGACCTGATAGCCGGACTTATAGCCAAATACAGCGATGACCCCGTGGCCAATAAGAAGGAACTCGAGAATATCTTCGAAAAGCTGAAGAGGCTCGGTCTTCCGAAGTATGCTATAAAACTGAAGATCCTTTACGCTTCAAAGGTAGACCCCGAAACGGCCAAAGAAGTGCTTGAGGAACTCAGGATATCGGCTGACCAATATTTCGAGCAGAACGACATGAAACAGGCCGCCGGTCTTTATGAGCAGTATATGGCCTCAGCTCCCGCTTACTATAATAAGGAGGATATGGGAGCCAAGTTGATGGGCGTGGGAGAAAAGTATTTTACGGCCGGAAAGTATAGAGAGGCTAAGAAATATTATGCCCTATACATGGATAAATATTCCGACCTGCCGCCCGCCGATTATTGCAGTTATCAGCTCGCCCTTTCTTCATACTACATGAAGGATAATATAAGGGCCATCGCCTCGCTTACGGACTTCCTGGAAAAATATAAGACGAGCGCCTGGTTTGACAAGGCCTTTGAAATGCTCTCGAAGATATATTATGAAAATCTGCCTCGCGACAAAGCGTTGGAGAGCATACAGTCCCTGATAGATAAGTATTATAGGAAGGACGCCGGAGATTACGCCCAGATATTGATGGCGATGCTTTACTACAGGGCGAAGAATTACGATACCGCCGCGGATAGGCTGAAGAAGATAGAACCGTCCAGCAGTTGTTACTATGTTTCGAAAGCGATCATGGATGATATCAACGAGATAAAGAAGAATAAGACCGCGCCGGCGTTCGGGACCGATGCTACGGAATCGTATAGAATATGGGATCCATACCAGGGGATCGACATCAAAATAGTTCCGACCATGGCAGGTTCCACGGACGGCAAGGGAGCCCCGGTCCTTACCGAATCCGGAGACGGTTCGCTTCAGATGGAAGTAAACAAGTCGGCCAAGATACAATTCGCCATACAGGGCCTGGTGGACGAAGATAAATTCAACGAATATACGATCGATAAAGACGACCAGTCGCGCCTTCCGAAGATGATAAGGGAAGAGACCGAAAAAGACCTCCTCTTATTGCGCTGGTCCGTAGACGGCGGTAATTTTGCCGATGGCAAAGAGTCGGAAGTTAAAATATGGCAGGCTCCGAGCGAGCCGGGTACCTATAAGATGACGGTTAAAGTCGACGATTTTGGCCTCGTGCGTGTTCCAAATAAAGGCGTGAGAAAAGATCTCACCAAAGATACGGTTATAAGCATAGTCGTAAAATAAATAATCCCTATAATACAGGAGTTATCTTCATGACGGAGCGTAATAAAATGTTTTTCGGAAAGAGCATTCGCGCCATCTGT
>JAQVCX010000195.1 GCA_028689545.1 Parabacteroides sp. | reverse complement strand
ATGCTAAAATCAAAGCTTTTCGAAGCCAGTTAAGAGGGGTGTCTGATGTGAAATTCTTCATGTTTAGGCTGGCTATGCTATACGCTTAAAAGAAAGCTTGCCAACCGGGAAAATCCGCTGACCCCTTTTAATTGAACCTGCGGTATTGAAACTCCGCAAGCGGCGGCCTCGTTGTATTTCTCCATGTCCTTTTAATTGAACCTGCGGTATTGAAACCTATTTATTGCTGTCCGGTAAAACTCAAATCTACAATCTACGACAACAAGATCGGTGATGAAATACTTCGCTAACTTACCACGCTCATTCATAGGTTATTCAGTTACTATATATAAGGGAGATGTTCCATCTGATGTTACTATTGAGGAGCTGATATAAGTATAGGTAAAGTGTATATGTATAGCGAAGATGATATGCTCATGTTGTCGGGGATTCAGCACTTCAGGTCCTGTCCCCGGCAATGGGGTTGTTATGACAGAATTCTGTCTTTGAGTGTGAGGTGACAGAAGCCCGATATTGTCTCCTGACAGAACGAATCAAGGATATTATTGATATGTCTCTTGATAGCGTTAGATTTTATATTCTCAGTAAGAACGAGAATAAAAGGGTAGAAGTGATAGGTGTTGAAACTCCTTATAAAGTTAATAATGCTCTTATCATATAATTTACAGGGCAACCGCATCAAATTTAATCCTTAAAAGATACAATAAGTCCGATATATTAGAGTTGCGGCTTATCTGTCTGATAATTAACACATAACAAAAGATCACCGATAAGGGTGCCAATTTCTATGGATAGTATTTCGTATTTCTATCCATAGTAATCGTTGTTTCTATAGATAATAAAGCGAACTACTATATGGCCAGTTTGCAAGAAATATACAATAAACAGTTTGATTCGCCGTAGAAAAATAACACATTGGGTGACCCAAGATGATTACGAATTGGCATCCGACAAAGAGGTGGATTTTGGTGCGGTTACCCTCGTTATTTCTGCGAAATCATTCGTATGTGAACAAGTTCCCGTATATTTGCGAGCTTATAATACTTTAAATATGGCAGAGGAACTACGGATTAAAAACGGTGATAAACAGGAGATGTACGAGACGCTACTTCCCCAAATCACCTCATTGATAGGTAACGAGACCGATTGGATCGCTAATATGGCGAATGTAGCCGCAGCACTCAAACAAACCTTCGGTTTCTTTTGGGTGGGTTTCTATCGGGTCATAGATAATCAGTTGGTATTAGCACCTTTCCAAGGCCCTATCGCCTGTACACGAATCAAATACGGAAAAGGGGTATGCGGCACGGCCTGGAAGGAAACTCGTACGATCATCGTAT
This sequence comes from Parabacteroides sp., assembly GCA_028689545.1. Lineage (GTDB taxonomy): Bacteria > Bacteroidota > Bacteroidia > Bacteroidales > Tannerellaceae > Parabacteroides. The sequence continues at coordinate 1,217 of JAQVCX010000195.1, read as the reverse complement.
CGGACGTAGACGCTTTCCCGGGGCATATCGCTTGCAGCTCGGTGTCACGCTCGGAGATCGTGGTTCCCGTGATATGGGAGGATAAGATAATCGCAGTCTTAGATATAGACAGTGATCAACTGGATAGTTTCGATGAGATAGACAGGGTATTCTTGGAAAAGATCGTGGGCTTACTTTCCCAATCCAAAATTCTTTAATAAACATTCATAACGCCCATGCAAGTCTATCATACAGTGATCTTCTATGTCCGATACAAAATAAAAGTAACACAAAAGAAATACTTTATTCACCTCAAATACACTTCAAACTCGTAAATTATTATTACCTTTGATATCCGGTACAAAATAAAAGTAATACAAAAGATGATGATTTCAGAAGAAGTGAAGAACGACCTAAAGATAAAATGGAATCGGATGAGAGAAGGTATGGCAAAGATGGGGATGGAGGCCTGTTTGCTTACCATAGATGTAAATCTTTATTATACGACAGGACTAATCTATAGTGGTTATTTTTATTTGCCGGTAGACGGTGAGCCCTGGTTTCTTATCAAACGACCGAACGGGCTTTCAGGACATCGAGTGGAATATATCCGTAAGCCGGAAGATATCCCACCCTTATTCGCGGAACGAGGGATTAAGATGCCTAAAAAACTCTTATTAGAGGCAGATGAGTTAACTTATAATGAATACATCCGTTTGCATAAGGCATTCCAACCGGAGGAGGCTGGCAACGCCACTGCTTTCATGCGACACCTTCGCCGGATAAAAACCCCTTGGGAGATCGGGCAATTCCGTATCGCCGCCCGTAAACACGAGGTTACTTATAGCGAGATCCCGGAATGCTTCCGTCCCGGGATGACAGACCTGGAGTTTCAGTACGAGATCGAGAAACGTATGCGTAAGAACGGCTCGATCGGTCTTTTCCGTGCTTTCGGAGCTAATATGGATATTTATATGGGTAGTATTCTCGCCGGGGAAAACGCGGAGACCCCATCCCCTTTTGATTTCGCTTTGGGTGGAGGGGGCATAGACGCTTCTTGTCCGCTGGGCGCTAACGGTACTTTATTAAAAGAAGGTACCGCTATCATGGTGGATATGGCCGGTAATTATACGGCTTATATGACAGACATGACCCGTGTCTTCTCCGTAGGCCGCCTGACGGAGGAAGCTTATCGAGCGCATCAAGTGGCCCTTACGATACAACAGGAGGTGGAAAAC
>JAQVCX010000107.1 GCA_028689545.1 Parabacteroides sp. | reverse complement strand
GACCAGAACCGCCGCGACTTCACGATCAACGCCCTGGCCCTTTGCCTGAATAAGGAGCGCTACGGGGAATTGGGCGATCCCTTCGGCGGGTTGGAGGATATGGACGAGCTTACGATCCGTACGCCTTTAGACCCGGATATCACTTTCAGCGATGATCCGCTCCGGATGATGCGCGCGGTGCGGTTCGCCACCCAGTTAGGTTTCTTTATCGATCCCGATACCTTCGACGCGATCATCCGCAATCGGGAGCGTATCTCCATCATCTCCAAGGAGCGTATCGTGGACGAGTTGAACAAGATCGTCCTCTCGCCGAAGCCTTCCATCGGTTTCGACTTGCTGGATAAATGCGGACTGTTGACATTGATCTTCCCCGAGCTTTGTGCCTTGAAGGGCGTGGAGACCAAGGAGGGGATCGGGCATAAGGATAATTTTGCCCATACCTTGATGGTGCTGGATCGCTTGAGCAAGACGACCGATAACCTATGGCTGCGCTGGAGCGCCCTCTTCCACGATATAGCCAAGCCTGCCACGAAGCGTTTCGACCCTCGACAGGGATGGACGTTTCATAACCATAATTTTATCGGCGAGCGGATGATACCCGGTATCTTCCGCAAGATGAAGCTCCCGATGAACGAGAAGATGAAGTACGTGCAGAAGATGGTAAGCCTGCATATGCGCCCGATCGCCTTGTCGGATGATGAGGTGACGGATTCGGCGATCCGCCGTCTGCTGTTCGACGCGGGAGATGATATCGACGATTTGATGAAACTCTGCGAGGCCGACATCACGAGCAAGAACCCGGAGAAGGTTCGCCGTTTCTTGAACAACTTCCGTAAGGTGCGCGAGAAACTGGCCGATATCGAGGAGAAAGACCGGGTCCGTAACTTCCAGCCCCCGGTATCCGGCGAGGAGATCATGGAGACGTTTGGCTTGGCTCCCTCCCGTCCCGTCGGCGTGCTGAAGGAGGCGATCAAGAACGCTATCCTCGACGGCGTGATCCCCAACGAGTATGAGGCGGCCCGGCAGTTCCTTATACAACGTGCGGAGAAGATGGGCTTGAAGCCGATTCTGTGATCCCTGTATAGCGGCAAGGCCGAGTCTTACACTTGGCACAGTACTGTGTTCGAAGTACCGCGATACCTCGTGCATAGGACATTCTCTAAGAATTCAGTCGCTCTACCGTTTTCACCCCATTCACCGCTTTTATCTTTTTAGTAAGCATCGTCAAGGCGGTCGTGTCCTTGACCAATACGGTGAAGTTTCCTTGGAATAACCCGTCTACCGAATTGATATTCAGTGAACGGAGGGTGACGTTCGATTCTTTCCCGATCACGGATGTGATGTTGGTGACGATCGCTATATCGTCCCGTCCGATCACCCGCAGCGTAACCGTATACCCATTATCTCCCTTGCCGCTCCATTTCGCGCGGATGATCCGGTAACCGAAGCGGCTGAACATCTCTTGGGCGTTCGGGCAATCCATGCGGTGTATCTTGATGCCCTGCGTGGAGACGAAGCCGAAAACCTCGTCGCCGTAAATAGGGTTGCAGCATTTGGCGAGTTTATATTCGATGCCCGTCAGGTTCTTGTCGATCATCAATACATCCTTGTTGGTCGAGATCTCCTCTACCGGGGTCGTTGTGATGAACTCCTCCGCGCTCCGCACCTCGGTACGCTCGCTTGTCTCCGTATCCTTGCGGACGGCCTCCAGATACTCGTCGATCACTTGGTTAGGATCGAGGCGTTCCTCGGCGATCTCGATGTAGAAGTCCGTCACGGTCTTGAATCCCTTCTTCTTGATATAGCGCATCATGGTTGGCTCGTCCATATCGATCTTCCGGTTCTTGAAGCGGCGCTGCAACATCTCCTTGGCGAACTCCACCGCCTTCACGGTCTCCTCCTTCAAGGCCTGCTTGATCTTCACGCGAGCCTTGGAGGTGACGACGAAGTTCAGCCAATCCCGCTTCGGGCTTTGCGCCGGCGAGGTGATGACGGATACGCTATCGCCGTTGTTCAAGGTATATTTGATCGGCACGTTCTTCCCGTTCACTTTCGCCGACACGCATTTGCTACCCAGCTTCGTGTGGATGGCGAAGGCGAAGTCGAGGACCGTCGCCCCCTTGGCGAGCTTGATCAGCTCGCCGGTAGGGGTGAATACGTAGATCTCATCCTTATATAGATCCATCTTGAAATCCTGCATCAGGTCGAGCGGATTGTTCTCCTTGCCTTCCAAGGCGGCCCGTACGGTATTGAGGAACTCGTCCAGCCCGCTCTCCGCTTTCACGCCCTTGTATTTCCAGTGCGCGGCGAGTCCACGCTCGGCTATCTCGTCCATCCGCCTCGTACGGATCTGTACCTCCACCCATTTACTCTGCGGACCCATCACCGTGATGTGCAAGCTCTCGTAGCCATTGGTCTTCGGGATGGAGATCCAGTCCTTCATGCGCTTCGGGTTGGGCTGGTACATATCGGTGACGATGGAGTAGACCTGCCAGCATTCCGAGCGTTCCTTCTCCAGCGGCGTATCCAGCACGATCCGGATGGCGAAAAGATCGTAGATGCCCTCGAACTCCACCTGCTGCTTCTTCAGCTTATTATTAATGGAATGTATGGATTTGGTACGCCCCTTGATATCGAAATGGAATCCCGCCGCCATCAGCTTCCGCTGGATCGGGGCGATGAACTCGGCGATATAAGCGTCGCGGGAACGTTTCGTCTCATTCAGCTTCCGCTTGATGAAATCGTACTGCTTCCTATCCGTGTACTTTAGGGAAAGGTCTTCCAGCTCGCTCTTGATCGTATAGAGACCCAATCGGTGGGCGAGGGGAGCGTATAAATAAGAGGCCTCGGTAGCCAGCCGGATGCGATCGTCCTCTTGCATCTGTTTACCCATACGCATGAGGCAGAGGCGGTCGGCGATCATCAGCAAGATCACACGCACGTCTTCGGCGAACGAGAAAAGCAAATGATGGAAGTTTTCCGAGTTGACGGCGGTATTCCGGGCATACAGGTCGGAGGTCTTCAAGAGGCGACGGATGATCAAGGTCACGTCCGCCCCGAATTTCTGCTCTACTTCCTCTATCGTAATCGCCTTCTTCAACACGGGGCGGTATAATAGGAGGGCGATGACCGAGGTCCGTTTCAAGCCAATCTCCAAGGTGGCGATCAAGGCCGTGTCGATATTTCGCAGTAAACCGTTGATACCATTTTTATCCCTGCCGTAGCAATCGAGGGCGACAACCCGTTTCATCAGCTCCTTCATCTTCCGGATATCTTCCCTCTCAAGGAAAGAGTAAAGATTACGTAACAAGAGCCTGTATTTAGAGAAGAAAATCTTTTTTTCTTCCGGCGTAAAGAATTCAATTGTATCCATAGTGCTGTCATTTTTACTGCCCAGTTGAGGACAGGCCGTAAAACATGCTGTAAAAATACTTTTTTATATGGAATTTCAACATCAATCTTAAGGTTATTTTATACATTTGCGATACACATAGCTTTTAGGGGCTGGTGTGGTTACTAGTAAGATTATTCATATTAAATGCAATACTATGTTAAAAGCGAACGATTTAGAGCAGCTGAAGGCCAAAGGAATCAGCGAAAAACAGATTGAGGAGCAACTCGCTTGCTTCGTGAAAGGTTTCCCTTTTCTTGAGATAGCGGCTTCCGCCTCGGTAGAGAAAGGTATCATGGTTATATCAAAGGAAGATCAGGCTTCTTACATGGATGCTTGGGACGCTTATCTGGCGAAAAACAAGAAGATCGTAAAGTTTGTCCCGGCTTCCGGCGCGGCGAGCCGTATGTTTAAGAATCTGTATGAGTTTCTTTCGGCGGATTATAAGGAACCGACGAACGTTTTCGAGAAGAAATTCTTTAGCGAGATCGAGAAGTTCGCCTTCTATAAGGCTTTGGACAAGAAGTGCGTGGAGAATACAGGGAAAGATATTCCCGCGTTGGTAGCCTTGGGCGAGTACAAGGAGGTGGTATCTACTTTGTTGGAGCCGAAAGGCTTGAATTACGGGCAGCTACCGAAAGGCTTGTTGCTTTTCCATAAATATGCCGATACGGTTCGCACGGCGATGGAGGAACATCTGGCCGAAGGTGCCATGTACGCCAAGAACAACGCCGGAGAGGTGAATATCCATTTCACGGTATCTCCGGAACATCAGGCCTTATTCGAGCAATTGGTAGCCGATAAATCCGGCGAGTACGAGGAGAAGTTCTCCGTGAAGTACGATGTCTCTTTCAGTATCCAGAAACCGAGTACCGATACGGTAGCGGCCGCTATGGATAACACGCCGTTCCGCGATAAGAATGATAAATTATTGTTCCGCCCGGGTGGACATGGTGCCTTGATCGAGAACTTGAACGATGTGGATGCCGACGTGGTATTTATCAAGAATATCGATAACGTAGTTCCGGACAGTTTCAAATGCTCTACGGTGATCTATAAGAAAGTAATCGCCGGTGTGCTGGTTACGCTGCAGGAGAAGGCGTTTAAATACTTGGAGCAAATCGAGACCGGAAAATATACGCGTGCGGAAGTAGAGGAGATGATCCATTTCTTGCAAGACGACTTGTGCATCAAGAACCCGGATACGAAGTTGCTGGAAGATGCGGAGTTGATCCTGTATATCAAGAGCAAGCTGCTTCGCCCGTTGCGTGTATGCGGTATGGTGAAGAATGTCGGCGAGCCGGGCGGCGGCCCGTTCCTGGCGGAGAACCCGGATGACACGGTTTCCTTGCAGGTGCTTGAAAGCTCACAGATCGATATGAGCGATCCGGCTAAGAAGGCGATGTTCGAGCAAGGTACTCACTTTAATCCCGTGGATTTGGTTTGCGCCATCAAGAATTATAAGGGCGAGAAATACAACTTGCCGGATTACGTGGACAAGAACACGGGCTTCATCTCTTATAAGAGCAAGGATGGCCGCGACTTGAAGGCGTTGGAGTTGCCGGGCTTATGGAATGGTGCCATGAGCGACTGGAACACGGTATTCGTAGAAGTTCCTATCGAGACATTCAACCCGGTGAAGACGGTGAACGACCTGTTGCGCCCCGAACACCAATAAATATCTTGTTTTGTAGAGACGGGGCGTGCCCCGTCTCTACAACTACTATATTTTAGGCAATTCCCACGGTGCCCTATATTCTTTGCACAGAAGTTTATCAGCCTCCGCGTCATGGAAACTCTTTCCATCCCAAGATAATTTCTTCCCGGTTCGATAAGCGATATTTCCTAATTGAGAGAACTTGGCGATATGCGCCCCGATCTCTACGCTGGCGTTGCAATTCCGGTTTCGGCTCTTGATGCATTCCAGATGATTCTTTACGTGCAAATTCAAGCCTCCTTCCCCGTATGACTTCTTCAAGGGAACAGCCTCCATGCGGGCCTGTCCGTTTACTTTCTCCGGAATAACCTCCCAACCGTTACGATCGATCACCAAGGTGCCGTTCTCGCCAACGAACCCTAGGCCATGATTCCGCCCGTAAGCCCCGTCGTCGATACCGATCGCGTGATCCCACATAACGGTAAAATCCTTGAATGTATAAATAGTTTGCAATAAGTCCGGGGTCTCGCAAGCGTCGTCCGGATAACCAAACTTACCTCCGGAAGCCATGATGGATTCTGGCGCGGTGACGTTCATCCCATACAATGCGTAATCCAGCAGATGCACACCCCAGTCCGTCATCAACCCTCCCGCGTAATCCCAGAACCAACGGAAGGTGAAATGGAAACGGTTCCGGTTGAATGGGCGTTCCGGGGCCGGCCCCAACCACATATTGTAATCCACGCCTGCGGGAACCGCCTCGTCCGGCTTGACAGGGATAGAGGGGCACCAACCTTGATAAGAGAATACACGTACGGTGCGGATCTTACCCAGCTGTCCGCTATGTACGAATTGCATGGCATCTTGCCAGTGCGGATCGCTACGTTGCCATTGGCCTACCTGCACGACCCGGTTGTATCTCTCTGCCGCCCGCACCATGATGTTACATTCCTCGATGCTATTACCCAGCGGTTTCTCGCAATATACGTCCTTCCCTACTTGGCAAGCGGATACCATTTGCAGACAATGCCAATGATCGGGAGTACCTACGATTACGAGATCGATATCCTTATTGTCTATCAATTTACGCCAGTCTTTATATAAATGCTTGACTTTTTTCCCGGTGATCTTCTCGGTCTCTGCCGCCCGGTTGTTTAATACGCTCTCATCGATATCCGACAGTGCGATACATTCCACCTCCGGATTACGGAGGAAAGCCTTCAAGTCTTCGAATCCCATGCCATTACATCCGATAAGCCCGATGCCTATTTTATCGTTTGCGCCCACACCGGCGCTCCCGGCTTTAATGAAAAAAGGACTGATGGAAAGTCCGGCACCGAGCAAGGCGGTCTGCCGGAGGAAATCTCTTCGTGTTGTCATATGGTCTATACAGATTTAAGTATACGCGATATTAGTGGAATTTTATTACAATCGCAAATATATAAACCTTATTCTCTTAGAATCACTTTATTCCCGCAGGGGTGGGGGAAGGGCCTTGTAAAAAAAGTTATTAAAATATATAGGAACGCTACGTATCACATAATAGATTACCTTTGTTTCTCGTTATAGGTACTTGAAAGAGATCTATATGAATAACAGGAAGGTGTGATCCTTTTTTCAATATAAATTATAAAGATTTTGAAGTATGAAGGTACCAAGTTTTGTTTTATGCTTTTTATTGACGCTACTCTCCGTCGCTTGTATCCGAGAGGAGGCACCCAATGCGGAAGCGGATATCTTGTCGTGTACGGTAGATGGCGATATATTGAAAGCCGAGCCGGAGATCGACAACGAGTCCGTGACGCTGACCATGAAAAGTGATGCCGACATTACGAACCTAGCCCCGGTATTCACCTTGACTCCCGGCGCTACTATCAAGCCGGCTAGTAAGACCGCTTTTGATTTTACGACACCGAGAACCTATACGGTTACTTCCGAGGATGGCCACTGGACGAAGACCTATACGGTACGTTGCATCGTCTCCGGCGTGAGCACGGAATATCATTTCGAGCATATAGCGATGGAGCCGAAGAATGGACGTTACCAAATATTCTATGATTTCATGTCGAATGGAGATTCCGTGACGTGGGCGAGCGGTAACGCCGGTTTTGGCTTGACGGGTGTGCCCAAGACCTCGTTGGACTATCCTACCATGCAAGACGATAACGGATATGTAGGTAAATGCGCTAAACTGGTAACTCGGAGTACGGGAAGTTTCGGTAGCGGCTTCGGTATGCCTATGGCCGCGGGAAACCTCTTCATCGGTACATTTGATTTGCTGAACGCTATTCCTGACGCGAGGAAAGGCACGAGATTAGGACGTCCTTTCGATCATGTGCCGACTTACTTGAGTGGTTATTATAAGTATAAGGCGGGAGAGTCGTATAAAGCGGATGGCGAGGAGGTAAAAGGTAAGAAAGACCAATGCGATATCTATGCCATCTTCTATGAGACGGATGAGGACGTGAAATACTTGGATGGCTTCAACGGGTTGACAAGTCCGAACTTGATCTCCGTTGCCCGGATCAGCGATCAGAAAGAGACGGATGAGTGGACGCGTTTCTATATCCCGTTCGTGGCTAAGCCCGGTAAGGTGATCGATAAGGAAAAACTGGCGAAAGGCGGTTATCAGCTATCCATCGTCTTTTCTTCGAGCTTGAAAGGAGATGTCTTCGAGGGAGCGGAAGGTAGCACGCTTTGGATTGATGAGGTAGAGATAATCCAGTCCGGTGAGAATTAAAAAACAGAGGATATGAAAAGATATATAATATTAATAGGTATACTGTGCCTGTCGGGTTTCGCCACGTTGAAGGCGCAGCAGGAAAGAAACCAAGGAATAATCCGGTCTTCCCTCAAGGGATTGGAATATACGGTAAAAGCTGGTATCAATATCGGCGGAACCGCTCCGGTGCCATTGCCTCGTGAGATTCGTGCGATAGATAGTTATCGCCCTACGCTTAGCGTCTCCATAGAAGGCGATATCAAGAAATGGTTCGGCGAGAGCAAGGAATGGGGTATGATGGTCGGCCTCCGTCTGGAGAATAAAGGCATGGATACGAAAGCGACGGTTAAGAATTACAGCATGGAGATCATTGGCTCCGGCGGTGAGAAACTGAAAGGAAACTGGACCGGCGGCGTGCAGACGAAAGTGGAGAACTCTTATTTATCGATACCGGTCGTGGCTCTTTACCAATTGAACAACCGGGTGACTTTCTCGGCGGGACCCTTTGTCTCGTTCGCTACCAACCGGAACTTCTCCGGCTACGTGTACGACGGTTATCTGCGTGAGATCAATCCTACCGGCACGAAGGTGGAGTTCTCCGGCGACAACCGTGCCTCCTATGATTTCTCGGATAACCTTAGGAAGTTCCAGTGGGGAGCGCAGATCGGTACGGAGTGGAAAGCTTTCAAGCACCTTATCGTATACGCCGACTTGACATGGGGATTGAACGATATCTTCCAAAAGGATTTCGATACGATTACCTTCGGGATGTATCCGATCTATCTGAACGTAGGTTTCGGATATGCGTTTTAGAAATTGATATGAATCAAAATAAGGTTATCCCAGGCAAGGATAACCTTATTTTATTAAAAGATTATTACGGAAATAAATTATTATTTATAACTTTGGGCGATAAATTCTCAGACCAAAGTTACATTTAGTCTTATATTATTAACAGAATTACCATGAAAGAAAACACTAAGAAGGGCGTAAGCCGTAGAGAGTTTTTGGGTCTTTCCGCTTTAGGATTGGCGAGTTTAACAATTCTTCCCAGTTGGGCCATCGGTGGCGTTCGTATCGCTCCGAGCGATCGGGTAGTCTTGGGCTTTATTGGCCTAGGGCAGCAAGCGTTATCGGACTTTAAGGGATTTGCCGCATGTCCGGGCGTACAGGTTGCCGCATGTTGCGACGTGGACACGATGAAAACAGAACGTTTCAGAAGACGTGTCGGCGAGTGGCAAGCCTCTAAGGGAATGAACCAACGTTGTGATCAATATGAGTTTTACGAGGACCTGCTGGAGCGTAAGGACATCGACGCTATCGAGGTAGCTACCCCAGACCATTGGCATGCTTTGGCTACGATTCATTCTTGCCAGTCCGGGAAAGACGTATATTGCCAGAAGCCGTTGGCTTATACGATCGCTGAGGGGTTGGCTATGGTGAAGGCCGTACGTAATAACAAACGTGTGCTTCAAGTAGGTAGCCAGCAACGTTCCAGCCGAGAGTTCCAAGCCGCGATCGATATGATTCAGCATGGAGCCATCGGCCATGTCGAGAAAATATATGCCCGTGTAGGCGAGCCTCCTACGCCACTGAGCTTGCCGGAAATGCCAGTTCCCGCTAATTTGAATTTCAATCAATGGATGGGTCCGTTGAACGATCCGAAGATCCATTATCATCCCGATTTATGTCCTCCTATCTCCTTGAATCCGGAAGAGAACGAGAAACTTTGGGGCGCATGGCGTTGGTATCAAGAGACCGGTAATGGTTATACCGCGGACTGGGGTGCTCATATGTTCGATATCGCCCAAGCCGCTATCGGTATGGATGGCTCTGGCCCGGTTGAGTTCACACCCAAGGGATACAATGGCGCGCAATATTCAACCATGCGCTACGCGAATGGTATCGTGATGACGGAGCAGCCTTATTTGGAGGATAATCCGGATGCGCAGGGTATCAAGTTTGTCGGCGATAACGGTTGGATCGAGGTAGCTCGTGGCTACATCAATTGCTCTGATCAGTCTAAGATCCCCTCCGACCTGAAGAACTTGATCGAGAAGCGCCCGAGAATGATGACCGAGGAAGAGCGTAAGAAAATGTACGAGGAGTACATGAAGAAACTGAAAGATAGCAAGAAGAAGGGTAACGATGCTGGCAATTATGAGACTAGCGCCCCGCATATGCAGAACTTCATCGACTGCGTTCGCTCACGTGAGAACCCGATCGCTCCGGTTGAGGTAGGTTGCAGTACGAATACGCTTTGCTGCTTGCAGAATATCGCTCGCGAGCTTAACCGCCCGGTTAAATGGAATCCGGCTACGCTAAGCTTCGGTAGTGATAAGGAGGCGGCTTCGCACCGTTTGTACTGGTATCAATATCGCAATCCGTATTCATTGCCTTATTTCTGTAAGTAAACCTATTTAATATAGAATGATGTTATGAGTAACAGACGGGATTTCTTGAAAAATATATCTCTCTTTACCGCCGGTGGATTGCTGGTCGGTAAAGCGGGTTCCGTAAATGCGGCGAACACTGCGTTGGGCGCTGTCGACGGGATTCATGCCGGTAAAGAGATCGGTTTGCAGATCTATTCTTTATCTAAAGAATTATATAAAGGCGACGTGGCCGCTAACCTCCGGAAAGTGAAGGATATGGGATATTCTAAGCTGGAGTTGGCTGGTTATGGTAAAGGCGCTATCGGTGGTGTTCCCATGATGGACTTCAAGAAAATGGCGGATGACGCAGGCTTGAAGATCATTAGCTCGCACGTGAATCCGGTTGACGCGTCTATCTCTGATCCTTTTAAGGCGATGATTTTCAAATACTCGAAGGAGGTTACCCCTAAGATCATGGAGTATTGGAAAGCTACGGCCGCCGATCATGCGAAACTAGGCTGTAAATATCTGATCCAGCCGATGATGCCGACGATCACTACGCATGATGAGGCTAAACAGGTTTGCGATATTTTCAATCAGGCCTCGGATGTTATCAAGGCGGAGGGTATCGCTACGGGGTTTGGCTATCATAATCATAATATGGAGTTCAATCGTGTCGCTACGAAAGAGCAACAGGAGAAGATGAAGGGAAATCCTTTCGCCGCCTTCATGAAGGTAGGAGACCAGATTTATGATTTGATGCTAAGAGATACGGATCCAAGCAAGGTTTACTTTGAGATGGATGTTTATTGGACAGTCATGGGACAGAACGACCCCGTGGAGTATATGCAGAAACATCCGGATCGTATCAAGGTGTTACATATCAAGGATCGCGCCGTATTCGGCCAAAGTGGTATGATGAACTTTGAGATGATATTCAAGCAAATGTATGCGAACGGAATCAAAGATTACTTCGTGGAGTTGGAGCAGATGCCGGACGGGCGTACCCAATTCGCGGGTGTGAAGGATTGCGCCGACTATTTGATCAAGGCTCCTTTTGTGAAATAAAGTAACAATCGATAGATCGTAAGCCCCGGAGTTAATTATACTTCGGGGCTTTGTTTTTGATGGAAGGCATCCGGAGTCGCGTTTTCTTGTGTTACCGCATATTACTCAGGAGTGAGTCTGGAGCGTAGTTTCTCCCTACTTGCTTTTCGTGCGAAATCGAATAGTTCCGGACTTATATGGCAATAGCCATCCGGATGTTTGCCTAAATAATCTTGATGATATTCTTCTGCCGGATAGAAATTAACTAGGGTGTCCAGTTCTACGTTCCAAAAACCGTAGCTAAACTACCCTCGTTATTTTTAATAAAGCACTCTGATATTTAATACTTTAGTAAGCAAAATAGTTCTTCATAAACTTGCTCATATCATTGGT
>JAQVCX010000194.1 GCA_028689545.1 Parabacteroides sp. | reverse complement strand
CTTCGCTTCTCGGTAAGAAAAAGGGCGATGTCGTAGTAGTTAAGGCTCCCGCAGGCGAGCTGGATTACAAGATAGTGGATATAGGGAAGAACGATGGCTGAGGATATTATCCGCCCAGATGCGGAAGAAATTGATATTAAGGAGATAATAAGAGCCCGTCGCGAGAAGCTAACGGCTCTTATTGCTGATAACAAGAATCCCTACGAGATAGTCCGCTATGTTAAGGATGCCGACAGCTCTACTCTTAAGGAGAACTATTCTGCTTACGAGAGTAAGACGGTGTCCGTTGCAGGTCGTATGATAAGCAAGCGTATTATGGGCAAGAATAGCTTCGCCCACCTTATGGACGGGTCGGGCACCATTCAGCTATACGTGCGGATAGACGTGCTTGAAGAGGGTGCTTACGAGGAATTTAAGAAACTCGATATAGGGGATATTATAGGCGCAACAGGTGAGGTGTTCACAACCAAGACCGGAGAGGTTTCGGTCAAGGTGCATAGCTATATTTTGCTATCCAAGTCCTTGCTTCCGCTCCCCGAGAAGTTTCACGGTTTAAAGGACAATGACCTGCGTTATCGCCAGCGTTATGTAGACCTTATCGCCAATCCCGAGGTAAAGCGCACCTTTATGCTACGCTCAGAGATTATTACGGGTATCCGAGAATTTCTGAACGGCAGGGGATTTCTCGAGGTAGATACTCCGATATTGAATACAATTGCAGGCGGGGCTTCCGCCAAGCCCTTTATTACCTATCACAACACTCTAGATATAAGTATGTATCTAAGGATAGCTCCCGAGCTTTATCTCAAGCGCCTTATCGTGGGCGGCTTTGAGAGGGTTTATGAGATGGGAAGGCAATTTCGCAATGAGGGCATGAGCATCAAGCACAATCCTGAATTTACCACGATGGAGCTTTATCAGGCTTATGCCGATTATCACGATATGATGAGAATAAGCGAGGAAATGTTTGAATACGTTGCCTTAAAGGCGCTGGGTACTACCTCAATCACCTATCAGGGTCAACCCATTGAGCTCAAAGCTCCTTGGAAGGTTATGACTATGATAGAGGCAGTGCGCGAATATTCGGGAATTGACTTCAATGAGTCCGATATAGCGAAGCTGCTTCCCATTGCGCGAGATAAGGGCGTGGAGCTGGACAATAGCGTAAGCTGGGGTACGGCACTTGCTCAGTTATTTGAGATATTTGTAGAGGACAAGTTAATTCAACCTACTTTTATTATAGATTACCCCGTAGAGATTTCTCCGCTTGCCAAGCGTAAGAAGGAGGATTCGCGGCTTACTGAGCGTTTCGAATTCTTTATATATGCCAGAGAGATGGGCAACGCTTTCAGCGAATTGAACGACCCTATTGACCAGCGCCAGAGGTTTGAGGAGCAGGTCAAGGCGAGAGAAAAGGGCGATGAGGAAGCGCAGATGATGGACGAAGATTTCGTGACCGCGCTTGAATACGGACTTCCGCCTACAGGCGGTCTCGGAGTCGGCGTAGATAGATTGATTATGCTGCTAACCGATTCGGCATCTATTAGAGATGTGCTACTTTTTCCGACAATGAAGTTAAAGAAATAACGACCTCTTATTCGGCGAGCTTGATAAATTTTTTCATCTTCTGCACCCGGTTATATATCAATGCTTACCCCGTGCAGAAGCTGGAATAAAAGGCTGATTTCATCCGAAAATAGAGGTCTTTTTTTATAGTTTTTTATTGTGTTTATAATATAGAAAAAACGATTAAGAATATACAGTAAGCTTAACGCCGCTACCCTTTAATTTGCGCTTGAATATTCTAACGGGATTGAGGAAGGGGCGTGCGATATGCTCCTTTGAGGAGCAAAGTATAATGGTATCAGGGCTAAAGGAAAGCGCTATAGGCACTGCATATTTGGCATTCTGCACAGTGGTAAGCGAGCGGTCTTCCTTAATGAGCTTGTCCTCGGAAAGTCCCTCTCTAACGAGATAATCGTACATTGCGTGTGCTTCTGATTCCCCAGCTCTAGGATTTGCGTTGCCGCCCGAGAGTATTATTATATCGGGGCTTAGCTCTGCATTTAATTTAACAGTTAAGGCGAGCCGCTCTTTCATCGCCTCTGAGAAGCTACCGTCGTCGTTTAACATATTACCTAGAACAATCGCAACCTTCATAATTTTTCCTCCAAGTTAGCGCAGGTTAGACTATTGTACCCATACCGTTGTCATATAATAAAAAACGCCGCATCGCGGCGTCCCTTCATTTGTTATTTATTCGATAAGAAAGCACGTTCAAACTTTCGCTCAAGGAAACGTTTTCTACAATGTTATCTCCGTCTAGCTTTAGTTCCATAGGCGCAAAATTCCAAAAATTCTTGACTCCCGCCTTAGCTACTCGCTCCGCAACCGCCTGCGCACTGTCTTTTTGTGTCGCAATTATCGCGATATCAGCTCCGTTTGCTTGGATATATTCCTCCAGCTTGTCCATGGAATAGAGAGGAACGTCGTTTATAAGAGTTGTATCTCTTGTCTCTATATCAAAGGCAGCACGAATGTAGAAACCCTCGTTCGGAAAGCCCTGATAGGAGGCTAGCGCGCGCCCGATA
>JAQVCX010000193.1 GCA_028689545.1 Parabacteroides sp. | reverse complement strand
TAATCGGTATAGGGAAGAGAACTTATGGTGTAGGTAACACCGTTCTTTGTATAGACATCCGGCGAGTCGATTGTACTGACAGCCCGAGTGATGGCTACCGGATAAAGAACAAGATTCCCATTAATGATAGTCGTGGTACCGGTACTATAGGGTGCGCCATGGTTAATCGAGGCATCGATCATGAGCCCGGCTTCGTTGATGGCCAGGTTTAGGATGGAGAGAGGCTTTACCCTTCCAATCGGAGAGAACTTAAGATCTTTTTGCAGCGGGTGGTTGATTAATTGGTTACGAAGCACAAAAAAATCCGGCGGCTGGCTGGTCTCCAGGACGGGCATCGCAGGATAAGCCGCAACTGCAAAGGAAGCAGGGGAAAGAATGCTTAAGGTGGCATTCTGACTCTTCATAAATTTGGATACCTCGGAATAAAGCTGTTCGTCCGTCCATTGATCCTCCACAAAACTATTGGTAAATTCGTTGATGGCATCGATCATATGATTAATCTTCTGAGGCTCATAAAAACGGTCAAAGTATAGATAGATGGAAGCAAGAATGCCAACGATCAGGATCAGGAAGGAGCCTAAGGTCAGGAATAGCATTTTAAAGGATAAGGATATTCTCATGCGTTCACCTCGAATTTATAGCCGATTCCGATGACAGTATGTATGCAGCAGGCATAATTGCCCAGCTTTTTACGGAGTGTCTTAATATTGGTATCCACGACCCTGCCGTCACCGAAGTAATCATAGCCCCAGATTGCATTGATCAGTGCCTCCCTGCGCATAACCTTGCCCGGATGCTCCATGAGCTTTTGCAATAGCTCGAATTCCTTCACGGTAAGCGATAAATCACTTCCGGATAAGCTGGCTGAGTAAGCCTCCTTATTCAAGGATAAGTCCTTGTGCCGCAAGAGAGGATCGGGAGCAGTGATCGGCTGGCTTCGCTTCAGCAAGGCGTTCATTCCCGCAAGAAGGACCCGGGGACTGATCGGTTTGGTAAAGTATTCATCGGCTCCGAGCTCGTAGCCTAATAATTTATCATCCTCCTCACTCCGGGCACTTAATATGATAATCAATACATCGGACTTTTGCCGAAGCCTTCGGCAGACGGTCCAGCCATCAAGCTTTGGTATCATAATATCCAGGATTACGATATCGATTTTTTCACGATCAAACAGGTTAAGAGCCTCCACGCCGTCCCATGCACTGTACGCCTGATATCCGTCATTTTCCAGATAATCTATCAATATTTCATTCATCTTTTTATCGTCTTCTACGACTAATACATTAAAACCCATTCGATCTCTATGCCTTTCCTAACTTAATATGATAAAAGAAGCATAGCATGCTGATGTGTTGTTTATGTGAAATGAGTAAAATTTACCTCTGTTACAACCAACGAAAGAAAACCTGAAAAGAAGGGTGCCTCAATTTATCACAAAGTTCGCACAGGGTTCTCACACCAACCACACATCTAAGCTCTACGATTGAGACTAAGGCGTGAGCCAAGATCATAAGGAGGAAGTAAGAAATGAGAGCGATTAAGCATGCGATCCTGAGTTTGTGCAGGAAGCCAACCAAAGCTATTATGATTTTAGTGATATTATTTGTCGTATATGGCTTGATTTTTACCGGTATTATCATTCAAAACAGTGTGAAATCCTCAAAGGATTATGTACGAAAGGAATTAGGTGCAATCGTCGAGATGAGGGCGAATTTTGGGAAGGCGATGGAACAGAAACTTTCCAGAGAAGAATTTTCGAAGTTAAATCTATCCGCGTCCTTAGCGAAGGAGATTGCAAAGGATCCGGCGGTTAAGGAATTGTATATCACGGAGATGACCGGTGCAAGTAATTCGGAATTGAAAAGTGCGGTGAATACGGGCGGCGGCGAAGATGTCGGTGTAGCCGTAGTAGCAGCTACCGCCGGTCCTGTCGGCTCCTTCTTTGTGATGGGAAGTAATACCGATACTCCGCTGGAGTTTTCAGACGAAACCCTCCAGATAAGTGAAGGACGTCTGCGGACAGCCGATGACCAGGGTAAGGATACACTTTTAATCTCGGAGGAATTCGCTAGTAAGAATAATCTTTCGGTGGGAGATTTTATCGATCTGACAGCGGATGCGGATAAGCAGAGCTACTCCTTCGAGATTATCGGAATCTATAAAGGGGCGCCCTCAATGATGGTTGACCAGATGTTCACCTCCCTGGAAAGTGCGAAAAAGCTGGCAGGTACGGTAGGGGACGAGAACAATGCCTCCTATATCGGATTTTTACTTAAGGATCCGATGGATATTGATAACTTTATCAAGCTTCATGAGAGCCAGATGCCCAATGAATTCATTGAATTATATGCCAGTGATGATGAGTATCAGGCACTAACGAGACCGCTGGAGCTGATCAGCACTATCCTCTCCATACTGCTTGTGGTGGTCTTGATCGCAGGCGTAACGATCATGCTGGCGATCATTACAATCTTTGTCAGAGACCGTAAGTTTGAGATTGGCTTACTTTTGGCCAGCGGGGAAGGGAGACTTAATATCCTATCTCAATTTGTTCTGGAGATACTAATCGTATCGGTGCTTGCCTTTTTGATTGC
>JAQVCX010000106.1 GCA_028689545.1 Parabacteroides sp. | reverse complement strand
ACCCGTTGGCGGAATTAAATCAGTGCGTATTTAACTCTGCCAATCGGTTTGTTGTTTTTGTAGTTAATGTATTGTAGGATTGTAAGTGCACTAATCTTCCCGATAATTCGGGTAAACAGTCCGTCAGTTTCTTTTGCATAATTCCGTCCTATCATAAACTGGTCGCACATCTGTGAGAATACCGTTTCAATCCTTTTCCTTGCTTTTGCAAAAGGGATGAATGTCGGTTTCCAGTTCTTTTGATTCAATCTGTAAGGGCATTCCAATTTAATATGAGCGGTTTCAAACAAGTCTAATTGCATACTTGCACTGATATATCCACGGTCACCAAATATGCTGCAATCATGATATTCGTATTTGATGTCATTCAAGAATTTGATATCATGAACACATGCTTTTGTAAGGTCAAAGGAATGAATAACGCCATTTAAACCACAGACTGCATGCAATTTATATCCGTAATAATAAACGTCTTGTGAAGCACAATAACCAAAGGAAGGAGCTTTTTCAAAATTGCCTTTGCCCATTTTACAACGTTTCCCTCTAGATATCCGGCACACTTCAATCGGTTTAGAATCGATGCAGAAATACTCTTCACCACCATCAATAGTATTCGCCATTTTCTCACGGATAAGTTTGCAAAGTCCAGCTGTTTGCTTGCGACGATCATTGAACTGCCTTCTGGAAATCAAGTTGGGCATTTGACTGTGGTATTCTGAAAACAGCCTGACAAAAAGATTATTCTCACTATCGATTCCTACTGATTCAGCTGTCAGACTCAAGGCTATCACTTCCAAATCGGAGAAACGGGGAACTACACCACGACGTGGCTGATTCCCTTTTTCGTTTACTAATGTTTTGCCAAAGTACTTGCATATCTCAAGAAATTTAGCGAATATTGCATATAAGTTGTGCATACGTTGATTGTAAATTAAAAGATTTGACACCTCTAATTTACTAATTATCAATGATATGTGCAACTTTTTAAACATCAAATTATTAACTTTTTAATTCTGCCAACGGGTCGTAATTATATGTAGGTTGATTTTTTATTGCCGCGCGGGGCAGGCCGCCCCCACCCCCCACGAGATCACAGAGGGAAAGCATCCGCTAGAGATAAAACATCAGGCAGTTGAAAAGCATCCGATAGCCTTTGTGTAACATAACGCTTGTTTGTTTTTGAAGTATGGGGGCAAAAATAGGGAAATTATTGATAGATGATCATCCAGAAGGGAAATAAATTCAAGAGATTTATATCTCCAATAAAATTATGTACTTTTGTAGCCTTCATTCAAAATAGAATCAAACTGAAAAACAGATGGAAGAGACAATAAAACCAGGCCTTTTCGGGCAGAGACACTCTAGCCGCGATTACAGCAAGTCCGCGAACTGGGGAAAAAACATCTTTAACAGCTCCTTTCCCGCATCGCTCGTCGCCTATATGCAGGCGCGGGATCTCAAGCCCGTATACCTTTGCGTTGATGAGGACAATAAACTGCGGCATACTTATATTTCCGGTAAAGACTTATACAAGATAGACCCTCTCTCGGAAGAGGCCTACTATAATTTTGAGGCGGGATTCTCCACTTTCGAGAAATTCTATACGGGTAACCGGGAGAAGATCGATCTGGTCATGATAAACCGCGCTACTAACGAGAATCTGATCGGCCTTGAGGTAAAACTCACGGCTTTGCCAGACAACACGACCAAGAAAGAGCCCGAGGATAAATACAGTTGCGAGATAGTAGTACGTCCACCTACGATCTGTTTCCTAGCTTGCAGCATTTGCGAGTTGTTCCCGACAGACCAAGATAAAATCGCCCTGCGAAAGATATTAAACACCGTGCCTAAGATCAACCATTGGAACGAGGTCGGCGAGGTATTGCCTCACTACGCCAAGATCGAGGCGGCGATCGGCCAAGTAGCCCGATCGCTTTACCAAAAACAGACCCCGCTCATCATGCAGCCTGTCTGGAAGATGAAAGACGGGAAACTGGCGGACGACTGCCTCGATGTATTCGTCTGGTCTAATCTGGCGGTACTACAAATGTGCTACTCAAACGGGAACGTGAGCGAGACGGAGATCTCCCGGTTCCAACGCGCCTTGATCTGGATCTATCTTATGCTGAAAGACTTCGTGGATTATGACACTTTCGATTATATCCGGATCATAAAGGACCACTCCTTCCAGAACGCGAACGACAAAGCCTTCTCGATACCCGGCAAATCCTCTTGGAGATTGCTGAGATGCGCCGAACTGACCCATCCGCGTATAAAGAAGGATGAGATAAAGAACGTGATCCTTGGCGGGGGGCAGAATCTGTTAAGCCCCGAGCGCCGTTTCGACGCGGTAATAGTGAACAGCCCAGATTTGTTTGATTGATTGAACCTAAAGAGATGAAGATAGTAGATTTGTTTTGTGGATGTGGAGGCATGAGCCTCGGGTTCGGGCTGGCCGGTCATGAGATAAAAGCCGGTTTCGACAATTGGGACAAGGCGCTTGCCGTATATCGCGCCAATTTTAACCATCCGGTATTCGAGGCCGACCTGAAAGACGTGGAAGGATCCGTGGACAGCATCGCGCCATTCGCTCCCGACATGATCATCGGAGGCCCTCCCTGCCAAGACTTCTCATCGGCGGGCAAACGAGACGAGGATAATGGCAGAGGCGACCTGACGGTTTGCTACGCGAGGATCGTCTCCCTTGTCCAACCGGAATGGTTCGTGATGGAGAACGTGGCAAGAATCGTGAAAACGCAAAAACTGGCAGACGCGAGACGCATCCTTAGCGACGCGGGATACGGCATGACCCAATACGTGCTCGACGCGAGCCTTTGCGGGGTGCCGCAAGCGCGCAAACGCTTTTTCATGATCGGGAAAAAGGGGGCGAAAGAGAATTTCCTGCTTCCGTTCATCGAAAAAGACCTCGCCAAGAAGCCCCTGACAATCGCCGGATACCTAGGAGATGAGATCGATTTCGAGTTTTATTACCGCCATCCCCGCAGTTACGTGCGTCGCGGCATATTCAGCGTACACGAGCCAAGCCCTACGATAAGGGGGGTCAACCGGCCTATGCCCAAAGGATATCCCCTACATCCGGGCGACCCGGTGGAATCGCTCGAAGGGATCCGCGCGCTCACCACCGAGGAGCGCGCCCGTATACAAACATTCCCCGGCACATTCAAATTCTTGGGGAATAAAACGGATAAAGAGCAGATGATAGGAAACGCGGTTCCCGTAAACCTAGCCCGTTTCATAGGCGAGGCGATCAATAATTATATCCGGGCCAACGAGGATAAACAACGAAAAGAGGCAAAAGGCACATACGATCCGTATTGGGCGAACCACCCCTCCCAGTTATCCCTCTTTGAGCCACAAGCGGAATATATCCTCAAAGAGGAAAAGGGAGAGAATACAAGGCAAGAATAAGTCGCCAACGGGTTTATCAGCCCCAAAACAACCCAAAATACCCCGGCAAACTAGTTTACCAGCCCCAAAACGACCCAAAAACACCCGGTAAACCAGTTTGCCACCCCAAAAACGACTCAAGAACACCCGATAAACCGGTTTGTCGGCCCCAAAACACAAAAAGAACACCTGATAAACCACTTGGGCGGCTTCCCGATGGCCGCAGACGGCCGATAAACCATCTTTTTGACATATCCGAGGGAAAGAAAAGGTCTTTTCATCCCATAATAATTGCTATTCCAACAGATAGATCCTATATTTGCTAGCGAGATTTAATAAACAGTACAAATCTAAATACCAAGAAAACATGGCAGAAACTAAAGATTTCAAGCTATCACAACTTCGCCAAGAAGAGTCCTTCGGCTTCCACCAACTAGCCTTGGGAGAAATGAGCAAGTGCAAGGACACGAAATTCGTTCCTGTATACCAAGTCTACAAAACCGCTTACGATACGTTCGACGAAGCCTTGAAACAAGGGGGCGGCGAGAGCGTGCTCAGCAAGCCCATCGTCGAGCAAGACGCCGTATGCGACAAGCTCTACCGGGGGTTGAGCAACCAAGTATCCACCATGGAGGGATTCTACGACCCCGCCATCGCCGAGGTGGCACGCGGGGCGCGCATCATCCTCAAGAAGTACGGCAACCCCACCGCCCTGCCCTATCTGGAGGAGGCCGGCGTGTTGCATAACCTGATACAGGAGCTGGAGGCCTTCGACGGTGTCCCGGAGTCGGGATCGCCCGACGAGATATCCGTGGACGAGATCACCACGAACCGCCTCGCCGCCATCCATATCGACGGCTGGGTGGCACGGCTGAAGACCGAGACGACCCGCTTCCGTGAGCTATTCGCCGAGCGTAACACGCAAAACGCCACCCTGGTGACCGGCGCTACCAAGGCCGCCCGCCTGGCCGCCGACGACGCTTACCGTGCCGCCGTGAAACGCCTCAACGCGCTGGCCGAGGTGAACGGAGACACCGATTACATCGACGTGATCAACGCCCTCAACACCCTCATCGACCGCCAAAGCGCCATCGTCAAGGCACGCGCCACGAAGAACGCCAATAAGCGGAAGAAAGAAGAAGACACGACGCAAGCGTAAGGCCCTTGTTGAATAAGAGAAGGACGGAAAGACTGCCTCGACGGGCCGCTTTTCCGTCCTTCATATTTAACAATCCGGGTAATCCTGAATACCAACCTATGGAGGAATAAAGAAAACCCTGTTTTCCTAATAATAAATAATTGGAAATCCAACATATTCCTTATCTTTGAGAAATCATTCTTAAACTATAAGAACATGAAAAAGCTATTATGTTTACTTATCCCTATTTTGGGATTACTATCCTGCTCCAATGAGCTGGAAAAAACACAAGACATGGCCATCGCCATGAGTAATGAATCTATCTCCCTTCCCAGTACGGAAAAGACGAAGACAGAAACGGACATAAGCAATTATATTACTAAGATAAAACTTGGTAATACAAGCGCATTCTCAAGAACATCCAACAATTATTCATTGACCCCTTATATTTATGAGGGAGATACGATCATGTATATCGCCAACTATGCCTCCGGATGGGAACTCTATTCCGCGGATCAACGTACGCCACTGATCATGGCATCCTCGGAAACCGGATCGTTCGACATAAATGATAACACAATGGCTCCCGCATTTAAATCATACCTCAATAGCGTAGCGGAAGAATTATATCAAATAAAACAAATGGATACGACCGAGGGAGAGACATACGGATTATGGAAAACGGTTTCTATACAAAACGACGAGGTAGACCAACAAATGATAGAAGTGGCCCCTCGCGCGGCGGGAACACAACCCGGTTCCGGCTATTGGGTATTACTGAGCACGACAACACCCGTCACCTCCACGAATACATCTAACCGATTGACCTCGACCCGATGGGGACAAGGATCGCCTTGGAATGCATTTGTACCATTTGTACAAGAAAGTACAACACAGCATTCTTTAGCTGGTTGTGCAGCTGTAGCAACAGCGCAATATCTGTATTGCTTGCATTATAAAAACAACAAACCCGCAAATACAGTTACTACAGCAACTTATCTATCTGCCAATAATCGATATAACTATACGGGAAGCAGTTCTGCAGTTTGGGATCAAATGGCAAAAACATCCAGTGCTTCAGGGACTAACCAAACGGCAATATTTATAGGATATGTAGGACAAAAAATTACTACAGAATACGGAAACACAGTAAATGCAGGAAGTGGTGCTAATATTAATAATGTTATCAATTTTATTAATAGCGAAGGAAATTATAACTATCAACTCAGCTCCATGAATTATACTTATATTATAAACGAGTTAAAAGCAGGAAGAGCCGTATATGCAAGATCCGATGCAGCCGGACAAGATGCAGGCCATCAATTTATAATAGATAGATATAGAGCGACTACAACATCATCTACTAGTACATTCGGATGGGTCGGCACCGATAACTATGGTCAAGACACAAATGAATATGATGAGAATGGAAATATTGTTGGTTATTCATTCTTCTATGATAAAGAAAATACAAGCGTTTCATATACTATTACAATGAATTGGGGATGGGATGGATCGAGTAACGATAATATGTTTTTCACAGCCACCGATAATAGTGATTGGAATGTAGATATTTATCATTTTAACACGAATAGGCAATTTTTGAAATAATCTTAATTAAAACGAATATGAAAAACTTATATTATTTCATGCTATGTATCCTCTTACTAACCGGTTTATCTTGCGGCGATAGCGATTCTCCGGCGGGAAACGAGTTCCAAGCAAGCATCAGCGGGAAATACTTTATCTCCGAAGGAGGAAACTGGCTAACGAAGACAGAGACAGGGTGGCAGGAGATGAATGACGCGATAGACGGGATCCGTATCTGCACCGGTACGTTTTGGTTTCTCGATGAGAACACGCTGCTGATCCCCGCAATTATCAGTGAAACTACCTACCCTCCCGAAAGCTTGAGTTCGAAGTGGTCCCAATATCTATCGAAGAAAGGAGAAGAACTGAACCTATTCATAAAATCGGGCTACCGATATGATCCAGCGACAGGACTACTCTCCACCGATAAACAGATATTATATCGAGAAAAAAACGGATGTCGGTATTATATAGAGAATATCAACGATAAAGTGTTTAGTATGCGATGTGAATTCAACGAGTCGCTTCAAGGCCATAAAGAAAAAGGCTATAGAACCACCGGCAAAGAATCTTTATCGCCCGATCTCCGTCCCGATTCCCCTTACAAGGTATTCGACTCCAACGACGAGGCCATCACCTACGTAAAGAACCTGCTGGGAGAATAAACCTTTCCCGACACAAAGAAATCCGGCTTGAAGCCGAATAAAACGAGGGGAGGATGTCGCGAGACACCCTCCCCTCAATTAGTTAAAAAATCCCTGATCCTCCGCGAAGTCCTACCGTTTCCAGTAGCCCTCCATCTCCTCCAGCGTCCGGCCCTTCGTCTCGGGGACGAACCGCCAGATGAACAACGCCGCCAGCAGGCCCATCACGCCATACACCCAATAGGCCACGCCGTGATTGAACGTATCGGTCAGGTACTGGTTCTTGTCCAGCATCGGGAAAGTCCATGACACCAAGAAATTGGCGATCCATTGCCCCGCCACCGCGATGCTCATCACCGTAGAGCGGATCGAGTTCGGGAAGATCTCCGCCAGCAGCACCCAGCAGACCGGGCCCCACGACATGGCGAACCCCGCCGTGTAGATCAGCATGCAGACCAGCGACCCCATGCCCACCGAATGCGTATAGAACGTAGTGCCCAAGATCAACATGGATACCGCCATGATCAACGCGCCGATGATCATCAGCGGACGGCGACCAAACTTATCTACCGTGAAAATGGCCAATACCGTGAACGACAGGTTCACCGCCCCCACCACGATCTGTTGCAACAGGGCCGCGTCGGTAGCCGCTCCCATCGTCTTGAAGATCTCCGGGGCATAGTAGAGCACCACGTTGATCCCCACGAATTGCTGGAAGCCGGAGAGCAACACGCCCACCAGGATGATCAGCACGCCAAACGACCGGATCGGGAACAGCAAGGCGACGCAGAAACTGACCAGCAAGGCGATCTCCAGCGCATTCGTGTTTCCCGCCCACGACAACAAGCCGTAGCCAACCAAGAACAACGCCAGCCAAGACCCCATGAACCGGAAGTAAGGCCGCATCGACGGGGCCTTCTCCTTGAAGCTATTCCGTATATCCGACAGCTCACGTTCCGCGTCCGCCGGCTCCATCAGACGGCTCAACACGCCCAGCGCCTGCTCCGTACGCCCGCGCATCACGAGGTAGCGAGGCGTCTCCGGCACGAACATCAAGAAAGAGAAGAACAAGACCGCCGGGATGATCTCCGAGGCGAACATCCAGCGCCACCCGATCGTGTTCAACCACGTGGCGTCCCCCTGAAGGGCGATCGTGTAATTCACGAAATAGACCACCAGCATACCGAAGATAATGGCGAACTGGTTCCAAGCCACCAGGTTCCCCCGGCGATCGGCCGGAGCCACCTCGGCGATATACATCGGCGATACCATGGAGGCGAGCCCCACGCCTATGCCGCCCAAGATACGATACGCCACGAAGGTGTACATAAACGTATGATCGCCACTCCCGGGCATGCCCACGAACAGCTCCGGCCAAGACGAGCCGACGGCGGAAAGCAAGAAAAGGATAGAGGCCAAGATCAACGTAGGCTTCCTGCCATAACGCTGGCTGATCCACCCGGCGAACGACGCGCCGAGGATACACCCGATCAACGCGCTACTCACCACGAACCCCTCCAAGGCGTTCGCCTGGTCCAACGGAAGTCCTTGCGGCTCGATAAAGAACTTACGCAAGGACTCCACCGTGCCGGAGATCACCGCCGTGTCGTATCCGAACAGCAGGCCTCCCAAGGTAGCGACCAAGGTAAGAGAGAAAATATAAGTATTGTTGTTTTTCATGATACAATAGCTTGGACAGTTGAAAGTTGACAGTGGACAGTTAAATACCGCTATGCGCAACTGTCAACTGTCACTTGTCAACTGTCCACTAAATTAAATGTATTGGTTCACGATCATCTCGTATAACTCTTGCTTGCCACTGAACATCTTCGGCTCGCCGTCGCGTAAGGCGATCGTGCGCAGGTCCTCCAGCGTAAGCTTGCCATTCTCGAAAGCCTTGCCCTCGCCGCCATCGAAGCTAGCGTAGCGATTGGCGCGCATCTTGCGGTAGTCGGAGTTCTCAAGGATATCGGCGGCGATCATCAAGGCACGGGCGAAAGCGTCCATACCACCGATATGAGCGATAAAGATATCCTCCAGATCGGTAGAGTTACGACGGGTCTTCGCGTCGAAGTTCGTACCGCCGGTAGTCAGGCCACCCGCTTCCAGCATCACCAGCCAAGCCTGCGTCAGCTCATAGATATCCATCGGGAACTGGTCCGTATCCCAGCCATTCTGGTAATCGCCACGGTTCGCGTCGATACTGCATAACATGCCAGCGTCGGCGGCAGCCTGCAACTCATGCTCAAACGTATGCCCGGCCAGGGTAGCGTGGTTCACCTCGATGTTCAAGGCGAAATCCTTGTCCAATCCATAATGGCGAAGGAAGCCGATCACGGTCTCCGAATCCACGTCATATTGGTGTTTCGTCGGCTCCATCGGTTTCGGCTCGATCAGGAACGTACCCTTGAAACCATTCTTGCGACCATAATCGCGTGCCATCGTCAACATCATGGCCAGATGATCCTTCTCCCGCTTCATGTCCGTGTTCAACAAGCTCATATAGCCCTCACGACCACCCCAGAACACATAGTTCTCGCCACCCAAGGCGATACAAGCATCGATAGCGTTCTTGATCTGCGTGCCGGCGCATGCCACAGCCGAGAAGTAAGGATTCGTGGCGGCTCCGTTCATATAGCGCTTGTTGCTAAATACGTTGGCGGTAGACCATAGCAGCTTCTTTCCGGTAGCGGCTTGATGCTCCTTGGCGTGTCCCACCATCGTATGCAAACGCTTCTCGAACTCGCCCAGCGTAGGTGCCTCATCCACCACGTCCACGTCGTGGAAGCAATAGTAAGGGATATTACATTTGGTCATAAACTCGAAAGCCGCGTCCATCTTGTACTTCGCCCGGGTGATAGCGTCCGTGCTATCGTTCCAAGGGAATGATTTCGTTCCGCCACCAAACTGATCACCGCCCTCGGCGCACAACGTATGCCAATAAGCCATAGCGAAGCGTAAATGATCCTTTAGTGCCTTACCCATTACTACCTTATCCGCGTCATAATAATGAAATGCCAACGGATTCTTTGACTCACGTCCCTCAAACTGAATCTGTCCGATTCCAGGGAAAAATTCTTTCTCACCTTTAAAGTAATTCATGATAATTAAATAATTAATGATTTATGATT
Source organism: Parabacteroides sp. (assembly GCA_028689545.1). Taxonomy (GTDB): domain Bacteria; phylum Bacteroidota; class Bacteroidia; order Bacteroidales; family Tannerellaceae; genus Parabacteroides. Next base: position 1,848 of record JAQVCX010000106.1, on the reverse strand, counting down.
TGTGATCAAAAGTTCTTATCCAACCGCTCCTTCCATGTCTCATACGCTCCGCAATACGCGTCCGCCTTGAAGCCGTCCGGCTCTATTACATTGATCTTCTTCAAGGAAGCGAACGCCTCCTCCGCGTTCTTGTAGATACCCGCGCCAATGCCGGCACCCTTGGCCGCTCCTACCGCGCCGTTCGTGTCGAACAGCTCGATCACCGAGCCGGTCACGCCCGCCAAGGCATCCCGGAAGATCGGGCTCAAGAACAGGTTCGCGTTGCCCGCGCGGATTACCTGAATATCGATCCCCATCTCGTTCATGATATCCATACCGTATTTAAAGGCGAACACGATGCCCTCTTGCGCCGCCCTAGCCATATGCGCCTTGGTATGTATGTTGAAGTTGAGCCCATGAACCGAGCAATCGATCTGCTTATTCTGCAACATGCGCTCCGCCCCGTTTCCGAACGGCAAGATCGAGAGGCCGTCGCAACCGATGGGAACCGTAGCCGCCAAATCGTTCAACTCATTATAGTTGATGCCTTCCGGCGCTATATTCCGCTTGATCCAAGAATTAAGGATACCCACCCCGTTGATGCACAACAAGACACCCAAGCGGGTCTGCTCCGTGGTATGGTTCACGTGGGCGAACGTATTCACACGGGAAAGCGTATCGTAATTCACCTTGCCGTTCACGCCATACACCACACCGGAAGTACCGCCGGTAGCCGCTATCTCGCCCGGATTCAATACATTCAACGATAAAGCGTTGTTCGGCTGGTCGCCCGCACGATAGGTAACCGGCGTGCCCTTCTTCAGTCCCAGCTCGGCGGCTACCGAGGCGGTAACCTCGCCCTGCAAACCGAACGTCGGGCGTATATCGGCGATCAGATCCTTCCGGAACCCATAATAACTCATCAAATCCTCCGACAAGGCATTATTCGTGAAGTCCCAGAAAATACCCTCCGACAAGCCGGAGACCGTAGTCACGATATCTCCCGTCAGGCGCATCGCCACGAAATCTCCCGGCAACATGATCTTATAGATACGATCGTAGATATCCGGCTCGTACTCCTTGATCCAAGCCAATTTGGAAGCCGTGAAATTACCCGGCGAGTTCAACAGGTGAGAAAGGCATTGCTTCTCGCCTATATTCTTAAACGCACGCTCGCCGTAAGAAACGGCACGGCTATCACACCAGATAATAGACGGACGGAGCACCTCCATCTTCTTGTCCACCACCACCAGGCCGTGCATCTGGTACGAGATACCGATCGCCTTGATATCCTCGCCTTTCACCTTCGCCTCGCCCATGGCACCTTTCAGGGCGATCTTCACGTACGACCACCAATCCTCCGGGTTTTGCTCCGCCCATCCCGGGCGAGGAGCCTTGATCGGGGCCTCTTCTTTGGGATAAAAATCCGCGCCAATTGTCAACCCGGTCTCCTCGTCGACGATAGAGACCTTGATGGAAGAACTTCCAATATCACATCCTAACAGACACATAATCGTATGTTTTTATATCTTATTAAACTTCGAACGTTGTTGATTGTATTTCACCTTATCAAACCGATAATACCGCGCGGCACGATGGGCTACCCCATCTTGCATATCGTCCGTGGGCACCACGTAATCCAAGGAATTCATCTTCTTATGGAAATTGCGCACGTCCATCTCGCGATTATAGATCACCTCGTACGCGCGCCTAAGCTGGAACGCGGTGAACTTCATCGGCATATAGTCGAAAATGATGGCGGGTTCCTTCTCCACCCAATTACGGATCTCTTGTAGGGCGGCCTCGATAATCTCTTTATGGTCGAATGGCAGGCGGGGAAGCTTGTCGATCGGGCACCAACAGATCGAG
>JAQVCX010000192.1 GCA_028689545.1 Parabacteroides sp. | reverse complement strand
TTCAGTAACCGATGTCGAATCATGGAGAAAATCAGATTTTAACAGCACTTTTGCCATAAGAAAACGTATGATGACAAATCGTGAGTATGCACGAGTTTCCTAGCACAACAAATTGTACAGCCTATTTGTAAACCAACTGTCTTAGCGGCCATCATTCCAGAAGTGACAGGTTTAGCCGCATCTGCGCTCCCAACCTTTCCTGCCATCAGGCCACCCAAAGTGAAAAGGGACACGTTTCTTAAAAAATCTCGTCTATTTATCATGATTATTAGAATTAAGTCAGCCAAAGATAGGGATTATAATCTAAAAAAAGACCGCATAGGATGGAAAAATCCACCTATACGGTCTACAAATGGTATACATTATATAATAAAGACCCGATTAATGGCGCGGCTTAATATCCAATTTCACCGGCTTGATCATATTCTCAGGGCTTAAGATCGTATCCAATTCCTCCTTGGTCAAGATACCATGATCCAGGACCAATTGATAAACGCTAACGCCGGTCTCCAACGCTTCCTTGGCGATCTTGGTAGAGTTCTTATAACCGATTACCGGATTCAAGGCTGTCACCACGCCGATGCTATGATGTACCTCCTCACGGCAATGATCCTCGTTAGCGATAATACCGTCCACGCAACGAGTACGCAAGGTATCGAAACCATTGATCAGCAAATCCACGGACTCGAAGCAGCATTGTGCCATCACCGGCTCCATAGCGTTCAGCTCCATCTGGGCGGCTTCCCCGGCCATGGTCACGCATAACTCATTACCCATTACCTTATAAGCGATCTGGTTCATCACCTCCGGGATCACCGGGTTCACCTTACCCGGCATGATAGACGAACCCGGCTGCATAGCGGGCAAGTTGAACTCACCCAAACCGCAACGAGGGCCGCTCGCCAACAAGCGAAGGTCATTACAGATCTTGTTCATCTTCACGCAAACCCGCTTCATGGCGGAAGAATAACCTACCAAGCAAGAAGTATCCGAGGTAGCTCCTACCAAATCGGAGGAAAGACGGATATCCCATCCGGTTATCTCACGCAAGGCAACGATGCATTTCTCAGCGTATCCCGGCTCGGCGCAAATACCCGTACCAATGGCAGTAGCTCCCATATTGACCACCAAGAAATCGGCGGCGGCTTGATTCAGGTGGAGGATCTCGTCTTGCAATATGCTGGCGAAGCCATTGAAGGTCTGCCCCAACGTCATAGGCACGGCATCCTCCAACTGTGTACGTCCCATCTTGATAATTTGTGAGAACTCCTCTCCTTTCTTACGTAAAGAGGCGATCAATTCCTCCAGATGGGGAAGCAATTGAAGATGATTAAAATACATACCGATATGAATAGCGGTCGGATAAGCGTCGTTCGTAGATTGCGAGCAGTTCACATGATCGTTCGGCGAGCAGTATTGGTATTCGCCCCGTTCATGCCCCATCAATTCCAAGGCACGGTTGGCGATCACCTCATTCGCGTTCATATTTGTAGTGGTACCCGCTCCGCCTTGGATCATATCCACGGGGAACTGGTCGTGATGTTTGCCATCGATGATCTCCTGGCAAGCGGCGATGATAGCGTCCTTTTGCTCTACGGTAAGCAAGCCTAGCTCAAAGTTGGCCATGGCAGCCGCCATTTTTGTTATTGCCAGTCCTTTAATAAATAAAGGATATTCACTCAAACGGAATTTACTGATCGAGAAATTCTCGATACCTCTCAAGGTTTGAACTCCGTATAATGCTTCGGCGGGGATTTCACGAGCGCCGATCAAATCGCTCTCAATGCGAGTTTTTCCAGTTAACTTAGTATTCATGTCAGAAATATTAATCGTTCTTTGTTTATTTCCACAAAGGTAAAAACTATTATTTTGAAAGCAAATTATTCCTTAAAATAATAAAAGCAAATATCAAAAACATCAATATACGTTCATATAAAGCTAAACGAATCGCAATATGTCAGCATAGCTATTTTAATAGCCCTTCTGATCTTTTTTATCTCATTCATAAAAAAAGCGCGATTTTATTTGCTGTTTGTCTAAGATTCCTTACATTTGCTGCCGTAATAATAAAACAGAGTCATGAGAACATTCGTAGTAAATACATATTGGTGGTGGCGCTCCGTACAACTCAAAAGGTCGTAAGGAACGAAGACTCGTATGTATATATAAACACTACATAAAGATATAAAGAGGTCTGTCGCACTTGCGGCAGGCCTCTTTTTTTTACTCGGAAATCAGAAATTATAAATCATAAATCAGAAGATGAAAACGTATCAAGTTGACAAGAATGGTTACTATGGTGAGTTCGGTGGGGCTTATGTTCCCGAGATCCTTCATCAATGCGTGGAAGACTTACAGAACACGTATCTGGAAGTGCTGGAAAGTGATAGCTTCAAGGAAGAGTTCAATCAGTTATTGCGCGATTACGTAGGCCGCCCCTCCCCTCTTTACCTAGCGAAACGGTTGAGCGAGAAATATGGATGCAAGATTTACTTGAAACGGGAAGACTTGAACCATACCGGAGCGCATAAGATCAACAATACGATCGGGCAGATCCTTTTGGCTCGCCGCATGGGGAAAACCCGCATCATTGCCGAGACGGGCGCTGGGCAGCACGGAGTGGCCACGGCTAC
>JAQVCX010000191.1 GCA_028689545.1 Parabacteroides sp. | reverse complement strand
CCCATGATAGCACCGGTCATAAGCGCGCTTCCTACGTTGGCAAATGACGGATCGAGGCCCATGCTTTTAAATAAGGAATTTGTTTCCAGACTAACTCCTTGCGTCACAATATTGGCAGCAAGGCTGGAAGCGATATCGCCAAAAGCACTGCCCATATTTACCACATTACCTATATGGGTAGCGATATTGGTTATCGATTCTGAAAACACGCTGAAGATATTGGCTGCGGTCGAAAATACATCCTTTATAGGGGCGAGTATCCCGCTAAATGATCCGAATACATTATTAATAAAATTACTCGCACCGGTAAAAGCTCCTCTGACGGTTTCAAATATACCCGGCATGACCATCGAACCGATGTATGAACCTATGGCGTTCACCGCGGACCAGACTACGTCCATCAGAGTCCCGGTCTTAACTACGAATGAGACCGTCTGAATTATTATATTAAGGCCGTGCAACGCAAGACCAAGCGGCTGAAGGCCGGGTATGAATGTCAAGATAGTCGCGACCGGCGCCACTATCTTCTGGAAGAAGTTTACAATCCCCTTCCAGAAATCGTTCCACCAGCCGCTTCCCCTTATGTTCTTCTCCTGGGTTGCGCTTATCATTTTAGAGGGATTGCCGGGCAGGTCTTTATTGTAGGAGAGCTCTTTTGACAGGGAATAACCTTTCCATTTCTCCATGAACTCAGCCCTCGAAAGGGTCATCTCCTGGCCGTTCTTCCCTACAGTGGAATCAATATAGGTAATGGTGCCGTTCGTATCATCGATTTTCGTCACCAGCACATAATGTTTCCCGTCTATGTGGACTATAACGTTGTTTTTAGAGACCTGGCCCCTTAGGTCGTCGTAAGATATCTTTTGGGAATATAAAGTGAGCCCGCAGGCTGCCGCTGCCCTACGCATAGCGGACATCGATATGAGAAGATCTCCTTCAGTTTCTTTCGTTACTACGCCGGTCAATATCTCGATCTTTATCGCTTCTTTGCCTATATCGTCGAAAGACTTGTTTATGCCACTATTTTTCAGCATCGAAATAACGGTTTCAAAAGCGCTGTCTCCGAAGTGCAGGGATTGGCCGGATAGCCATGAAAAGATAGCATTCACATTGCCCTGATCAAGCGTTACAGCTTCGGCAGATGAAATACCTAACGATGTCAACATGACTTGTTTATCCGCATCGGACGCGGATAGATATTGTGTGAAGAAACCCGTAAGACTTGCTATTATGTTCTCTTTCCTCGCCTGCCTGTCCGTATACTCCGGTAGAGCCTGCAAATACAGGGTTATTTCGGAGGCGGTAAGCGGCTTCAACCCAGCCTTCGCAATATTCGACCAATACAGGAGATCGTCATCTCCCGGATCCCTGCCTAACACCTTTCTATAATACTGATAGATTAAGGGCGAACTCTCCTTTTGAACTATATCGCCAAGGATCTTATTGTAGTCATTATCTATAAGATCCTGCATGGCGGTCAAAGCATCGGATTCTATGCGAGCCCGGGCCGCGATCATTTGAGTGTTTAGATCAACATATGCGTCGCGAGTCTGCTGTTGAAGTTTTGTCTCATAATCATCGATCTCCCTGAATGCCCTGTCAAATTCCGACAGGTCATATACGCCAGGATCGTATTTGGACTTTTCCTGGATTAAACGCGCCCTTTCGTTATCTATCTGTTTCTGGATGTCCTCCGATTTAGCCGCTATATCGGTTTTGGCGTTAGCCTCCGCGCGCACGAGCTTGGCAAACGCCGCTTCTTTCTGGGTCGTTATCTCCGCTATGGCCTTCTGATAATTGTCTTCGAGTTTTTGCCGGGCGTCGGCAAACTCAACCTTGGTTATATTCTTATCTTCATCGTAAGTATAGATTACCTGCGAAACCCCATTCTTATCGACAACCTTGTCGGCAAGGCCTTGGCGGAAATAGGTGATCGCCTGCCCTACAGTTATTATTTCAACGGGGGTATCGTTCCCTTCGTCATAAACTGTTATCACTTTCTGCGCGTCACTGAGTTTGCAGGAAGGGATATCGCGAGCCAGGCTATCCGTATATGATGAATCGAATTTAAGCGCGGCGAGATCTATAGCGCCTTGAGTGTTTTCCGGGTCATAATTTGTCCTCGCCCCGGCTATATCCTCGACACATATCAAATTACCCGACTTATTGTATGCGGAGGTTTTATCATCCTCCTTAACCTTAACATATGGATCGAGAGGGTTATCTGATATCCTGATATAACTAACGGAAATATCGTTGGCGTTATCGAGAAGCACTTTTGGCGTTACCGATGGATCGGAAGTCGATAAATTTATTCTATATTGCAGATACTTCTTACCCGGCGATGAGATATCGGATCCTTTGGGATCCGTCAGGGTTTGAGACCACTCGCTCCACGTAGCATCAGGCGTAGCCGTATCCCCGGTTCTCGTCTGGAACGTTATATTTGTGCCTTCAGGAAGTTCCTGGCTCCAAGATATGGAGCCGAGCTCAAGCGCGTTAAGCTCTATAACTTCGGATTCGAATGTGCCTGACGATGGGTTGTCGGAGCTCTTAATATTGACAGTGGGCCTGGACGCGGTGGTGTTGACTGCGCCGGGATTGCCGCTTACATACTCTATGGTAGACGTTCCGATCAGGGC
>JAQVCX010000190.1 GCA_028689545.1 Parabacteroides sp. | reverse complement strand
CATCGAGATCGCCTCAGAAACCATTAACCGTCTTCCCCAAGCATTGCAATCTTCAGCCAAGGCCATCCTCGGAGATATCGGAACTTACGATCCGCATGAAAAATATGACATCGTCTTCATGATCGAGATAGCCGAGCATATGCATGATTGGCAGCTGAAGGAGGGTTTTGAAAAGATAAATAAGATCCTCTCGCCCGAAGGCAGGTTGATCATCATGACGCCCAATTATTATTATGAAAAGATATTATCGCCGCTTAAACGGATACTTAATATTCCGGGTAACTTAATAAAATGGCCGCTGCGCGTGATCCGCGGAAAATACAAGCCGGCTTCATTTCTGGAATTGGCCGGTAAGATATTCAGAGTGGGCACCGACCGCGGCGAACTCAATAAGAAGATGCACGTGAATATCACTACGCGCGGAACGCTTAAAAAGCTCTTATCAGGATTTGACGTTAAAATTTGGTGCGAAGACCACTCGAAGAATCTCCTCAGTCTATTGACCGGCCGCTGGTGGGGCAGGGAAATTATTCTTATTGCCTCGAAAAAAGACGCAGTTTCGTGATATAATCGAATCAGAAAGGAGGCCACGATGGCCAGACGGATCGTTTTAATTATATTTGCAATACTTTTATTTACAGTGGCGCTGACGTCTCCGGCATATTGTAATAATTGGGAGAGTAAACTGGGCCGCGGAGTTTGTAATATGTTCACGTTTCCTCTTGAGCTTTATACACAGGTTGCGGAGGTAAATAACAACGAAGGCCTCTTTGCGGCAGCAACGTGGGGTATTATTAAAGGCCTCGGAATGAGCGTGGTGAGAGCGGCATGCGGCGTGTATGAAGTAGTGACTTTCCCTTTTCCGGTGCCGGCGGATTATATGCCCATCCTTACAGAGCCTGAATTTTACGGCGGGAATCTGATCGGTGGGTAAGTGGAAGACCTGAAGCGCAAGCTTAACCCCTCGCAGTATGAAGCTGTCAGAACGATAAACGGGCCTGTTCTCGTCATAGCGGGAGCCGGCAGCGGCAAGACGCGCGCTATCGAATACCGTGTCCTCCACATGGTGGAGAGCGGCATCCGCCCTGAGTCCATACTTCTTCTCACGTTCACCAGAAAAGCTTCCCATGAAATGCTCACCCGCGCCACGAAGCATGACGGACGTTGCAGACACGTGGACGGCGGGACATTTCACTCATTCGCTTTTAAAACTCTGAAGAAATACGCGAAGGTTCTGGGACTATCCAATCTATTCTCGATACTCGACGAGTCTGACGCCGAAGAGGCGATACACAGGTGCGCCGCAAAGGTTGGCCTCGTCGGTAAAGATAAGAAAGTTCCCAAGAAGAATACGTTGCGCAGCGTGATAAGCATGTCCGTCAATAAGGGGCTCTCCATCGCCCAGGTATTGGAAAAAGAATACCCTCACTTCATGGAACTTGCCAAGGATATTGAGACCTTAAGAAAAGAGTACACCGCCTATAAGATCCATAAGAACTACATGGATTACGATGACCTCCTGGTATACATGAAGCTCCTCCTAGAGGTCGACGAGGTGCGCAAGAAGCTTGCCGACAAATACAAGTACGTGATGGTCGACGAGTATCAGGACACGAATATGCTGCAGGGTGATATATCCTACCTTCTTGCCAAAGAGCATAAGAACATAATGATAGTCGGCGACGACGCTCAGTCGATATACGGGTTCAGAGGCTCATCGCATAAGAATATAATGGAATTTCCGGGGAAGTTTGCCGATTGCAGGATAATAACTCTCGAAGAGAATTACAGGAGCACTCAGGAGATCCTCGACGTCGCAAACTCCGTCCTGGAGAACATGGATAACAAATACTCGAAATGCCTTTTAGCGACCAGGAAAGAGAGCATCGAAAAGCCGAAGCTAAGTTTTTTTAAGAACGTCTACGATGAGGCGGCGTGGGTGGTCGATAAGATCAAAGAGCTGAGAGACGAAGGCGTTGACGTGCACCATCAGGCGGTGCTATTCCGTTCCGCATACGTCTCTATACCTCTGCAGGCCGAACTGAGCAAGAACGGTATACAATATCAGGTCTTCGGCGGATTGAAATTTTACGAAACCGCGCATGTTAAAGATCTGCTGTCCCACATGAAGGTGGTGTTGAACGTAAAAGACGAGATCGCCTGGCACAGGATACTGACTTTGATCGAAGGCATCGGGACGAAGACCGCCGACAGAATAGCGGAAGATATAATGGCAAAAGCGTCTCTGGAGGACGTCATAGGAAAAACCATGGGTAGCGACGACAAGTTCGGCAAATCGTCCAGGAGCCTCTGGAAATTAAAGTCCTTTCTTAAATCGGCAGTAAGCGCCAAACTCAGCCCCGGATCCCTTTATGATATCGCGCTAGACTACTACCTGCCGCTAATGAAAGAGAAGTTTGACGATTGGCACATTCGCGTTAACGATCTGGAGACCCTTAGACAGATAGCGGCGCGTTATGATGAACTCGAACAGCTTCTTGCGGACTTTGCGATAGAACCTCCGGATAGGGGCGTATGGAAGGTCGAGCCGGCCATGAAGAATGAGGAGAAGCCGCTTACATTGTCGACCATACACTCTTCGAAGGGACTTGAGTGGGATTCAGTCTTCCTGATAAGCCTCGTTGACGGAG
>JAQVCX010000105.1 GCA_028689545.1 Parabacteroides sp. | reverse complement strand
TCGAAGTCGTTGAGCAACATCTCGCCCCAATACAGGAATTCATCGAAAGTCTCGGTGGAACCGCTTTGACGGATATAGATGTCGTACAGGGTAAAAAGCATACTGATCCGGTCGGCGGATTGTTTTCCGCTCAACTGGATAAAGAGATCGTTGATCGTAAGGATTGTCGGAGAGAAAAGGGGGATATCGGCTACCTCCGAGAGATATTTCTGGAAGAAAAGCCCCGTACGCCGGTTTGGGAAAACAAAGGCCAAACGACTGACCTCCGCCCCCCATTTCTCATAAAAAAGAGACGCGACTTGGTATAAGAACGGTTTCATTTATTCTAAAATTTATATAGGCTTGTAGAGACGGGGCGTGCCCCGTCTCTACAACTAGGCCCAATCATTGAAAATTGGATATATGTTTTCCCGAATTCTGATACGATTCGCGTTATACTAAGATATTCTCTATCTCCTGCAATTCTTCCCCGGAGAAAGAGATATTATCTAACGCCTTCAGATTATCCATCAATTGGGCGACAGAGCTAGCACCAATTAATACGCTAGTTACCCGGTTGTCCTTCAATAACCAAGCGAGTGCCATCTCCGCCAAGGTCTGTCCACGGCGGGCAGCTACCTCGTTTAGTTTACGGGCCTTTTCCACGGCCTCCGGGGTAACTTGAGAGGTCTGCAAATGACCGGTCGATTTCGCCGCACGGGAATTCTCCGGGATTCCACGCAAATACTTATCCGTAAGCAAGCCTTGCGCCAACGGCGAGAACGCTATCATGCCCACGCCCTCTTCCTTCAATACAGGCAGTAAATCCGGCTCCGTCCAACGATCGAACATCGAATAGCGGGCTTGGTGAATCAGGCAAGGCACCTTATGCTCTTTCAGCACGGCCAAGGCCTTACGGGTCTGGTCCGCGTCATAATTGGAGATACCCACATACAAAGCTTTTCCTTGCCGGACGATATCGGCCAAGGCCCCCATTGTCTCCTCGATCGGAGTCTCCGGATCCGGACGATGGGAGTAAAAGATATCCACATATTCCAGTCCCATCCGTTTCAAACTCTGATCCAAGCTAGCCATTAAATATTTACGGCTTCCCCAGTTTCCATACGGTCCCGGCCACATATCGTAGCCCGCCTTCGTAGAGATAATCATCTCATCCCGATAAGCGCCCAAACCCTTCTTTAATATCCGACCGAAATTCTCCTCCGCCGATCCGTAGGCCGGGCCATAATTATTCGCCAAGTCGAAATGAGTCACGCCATGATCGAACGCGGCATGAGCGATCTGGATAAAATTACTGAACACGTCCACACTACCAAAGTTGTGCCACAATCCCAAGGAAATGGCCGGCAATAAGATACCGCTCCGTCCGCACCGCCGATATATCATATCCGCATACCGATTCTCTTCCGCTTTGTAAAACTCCATATGCTCTTCCTTTTTTTAATTAGTATATCTCATCCGGCCAAGGAACCGGTTTGCCTGTCGCCTTAAACGACGGACGTTGCCCATCCACCTTCCGTAAATACGTACCCAACTCCCCGGACAGACGCTTTACGATATCGGGATGCTGCCTTGCCACGTCATGATGTTCCCCTATATCCTCCGGGATATTAAATAATTCTTTCTTCCCCGTCTCGTAATAATAGATCAGTTTCCAGTCACCATTACGAACCGAACAAGTCGGACCGATTCCCGGCCCGTCATTACCCCATATATTCGGGCAGTTCCAGAATAAGCTACGTCCCCCGGAAGGATCTCCCGTTCCTTTTAATAAAGGCAGGAAGCTGACACCGTCTATCGGTTGCACGGTCTTATAATCCTTTATGCCGGCCATCTCCAAGATAGTCGGGTAGAAATCCTCGATAATCAAGTATTTATTACATTTGCTTCCCGGCTTCACCGTACCCGGCCAACGTACGATCATCGGCTCACGGATTCCTCCCTCATAGGCGGAGCCTTTGCCGCTGTTCAAGGGATAGTTTTGCGTATGAATCTCCCCGTCACGCCATCCGGGCTCGCAGGAAAGACCGCCGTTGTCACTCATAAAGATCACGATCGTGTTATCCGCCTCGCCATTCTTCTCCAGCCAGTCCATCAAATCGCCCAGGCTCTTATCCATGCCTTCTATCAAAGCAGCGTAAGCCGCCTCTTTAGTCGTCAGGCCCTTATCAATATATTTCTGGTAGAAACGCTTGTCCTTATCAATCGGGATATGAATCGCGTAATGAGACATATATAGGTAGAACGGCTGGTTATATTTCTTAGCCTTATCCAACGCCTCGATCGCTTCCCGCGTCAAGGCCTCCGTAGCGAAGGTGTCACTTCCCCAATACTTCTCCAGTCCAGGGATAGCGAAAGGAGAGACCGCCTTTCCCTCTTTGGTATGCCCATAGTTGCCCTCTCCCAGATAACTGGCGAGGCCTCCGGCGGCATGCCCGGCTATATTGACCTCGAATCCCCAATGATGCGGGTCCTCCCCCGGGGTATCGATCGCCCCGAAGTGCGCCTTGCCGCAATGAATCGTGTGATATCCGTTATCCTTCAATATCTGTACGAATGAAGTACCCACAAACGTATTATTCGTCCCGCCCACTTGAGCCACGCCATTATAGTTCCAATCCGGCAGGACAAGCGCATCGCTCTCCCGATCGGTCGTCTTATCCTTAAACAGCGTCCAGTTCGTAACCCGGTGACGGGCGGCGTTCGTCCCCGTGATCAAACTGCAACGGGTAGGCGAGCTGATGCTGCTCGCGTAGGCTTGGGTAAACATCATGCCCCCTTTCGCCAATCGTTCCATGTTCGGGGTCTCGTACACCTCATTATAATGTGTCTTTTGGGTCCAGAAAGGCAAGGACGTATCCTCCCATCCCATATCATCCACCAAGAACAGGATAATATTCGGGGGACGGCTAGCGTTCTGGGCGTTCGCTATCGCCGATACCGACAATAAAGCGATGGGGACAAGCTGAGTCTTCTTCATGATAGGCAACGGATATACCCAATGATTTATCCGGAAAGCCTTAACGCAAACGATCCAAGGAACGTACCAGCGCCTCATCAGCTCCGATATTACGGATCGCCAGATAATCCAAGATCAGATTGACCAACGGGAAAGAGAGAGCGATCTTCACGCTTACGCTAGTCCCTTCCATATCTCCCTTCAAGGAATAGATCAAGAAGGCGAAGAAGCCATAAAAGCCCAATATCAGCAATGCGTTGAATACGCAAAGACGGATTTGAAGGATTCTTTTCTTATATAAGAAGATCGTCACTAAGGCGATGATAGCGATGATAGCGGTCAAGGCAAACAAGCCCCACGCCGGATACAGTAATTCCGGCTCACCGATCATCGTACTCAATCCGCTAGCGTCGAACGAGAAGAGAGCGTCTCCTTGTTGCAGCACGGCCAACGGCAAAAATAAGGTAGCGACCGTAAGCGCCACGATAATTAATAGGTAAACGGTTTGTATTCTTTGTAACATGGTAATTAGTTCGTTTTAAATGGAAAGGCCGACTCATTTGAGGGTCAGCCTTTCCGATGTTCAAAAATATTTCTTCTTAGAAGTTATTCTTCTCTTTAGCAGGATTCTTGTAATAAACCTTGCCATCCTCATACTCTTGAGCGGCGATCAACGTTGATTTCGGAAGTTTCTCATAGTAGCGTGAAATCTCGATCTGCTCACGGTTCTCAAAAACTTCCTCCAAGTTGTCATTGTAAGAAGCGAACTCCTGAAGTTTCTTTTCCAGATCTTGTTTCATCTCAACACTAATCTGATTCGCCCGTTTTGAAATGATAGTGACTGTCTCATATACGTTGCCCGTTTCTTCACTCAACTTTATCATGTCACGGGTTACCGTATTGGTAGGAGCATTTGATTTTCTGTAATCCATTTTCGTTTTATTGATTAAATTCGCTTAATATGCATCTGTAATTCGTTTGCTGGCATAGTCGTAGAACTTCGTTACCTGTTTCAAGTATTGTCCTTCCGGGTACTCGTTCATGTAGTTGTAATATTCGTCAACCACATCCCGGTAACGGCCCTGCAATTTCTCCTCTACGGATACTAACGCCAACTCGTACTTCGCATGGATAATAAGGAACATGAATTCCTCACGATACTTGGAATACGGGTAGTTCTTCAAGGCGTTCTGCGCTGTCACCACGCAAGACTGGAAGTTGTTTCCCATATAGGTACCTAGGTTGAAATACAAGCGAGTTGCCAACAACTCCTTATAAGCCAACTTCTCCTGAAGCTCGAACATGATGTTCTGCGCTTCCTCGGCCCGTTCGCTTTGCGGATAATACTCCAAATAAAGTTGCAACTGCTCGATCGCCTTATACGTCTGCGACTGGTCTAACCGGGGATCCGGAGAGTCCAGATACAAGCCATAGCCGGAGTAGTAACGGGATAATTCCGTAAACTCGCCCTTCGGATAGGTCGTATAATAGGTCTCGAAGTATTGCGAAGCCGTCTGATAATCTTTCTGACCGTAATAGCTTTGCGCCAACAAGTACAAGGACTCCTCGGCATAAGCTGTTCCTTTAAAGATTGTAACCAGTTCATCCAGCAGAGTAGCGGATTTCGAGTATTGCTTCGCGTTGAAGTATTTCTTCGCGTACGAATATTTCAATTCGTAATCCGTGCTCTTCAGTATCTTATTATACTCTCCACAAGAGGATAATAGTACTGTCATCATCATCAGTAAAAATACAACCTTTTTCATTCACATACTTTTAGGGTGCGAAATTAGTGCTTTTAGGCGAATAAATGAAACCCAAAACGTTAATATTTATAACTTATATAAATCGCTGGCAGCGATCAATTCCAATTTATTCGCTTTCAAAACCTCCGCGCACTTATCGACATCGTCCGGACGGATGATCACGTTAGCGGCATCGCCTTGGGAGAAAGCGTACATATATTCAATAAAAATACCGGCCGAGGTGATGATATCCATCGCCTTTGCCAAGGCTCCCGGCTGATTGGGGCAATGCAAGCATACCACGTCGGCCACACTTACGGCGTATAGCTTTTCACGAAGCACGGAGATCGCTTTCTCCGTATCGGATACGATCAGACGAAGGATACCGAAGTCGGAATTCTCGGACACCGTGAAAGCGGACATATTGACTCCCGCCTCCCCTAATATCTTGGCGACTTCCGTAAAACGGCCTTTCTTATTTTCCAGAAAGATTGACAATTGCTTTATTAACATAGTACTTAATCTTTTAGAGGTTATACTAACTTACGTTTATCGATCACGTGTTTTGCCTTGCCCATGCTACGCTCGATACTACGCGGCTCCACGATCTTGATGTCCGGCTGCAAACCGATCACGCTCTGCATGCGGGCGGCGATCTTCTTCTTCAAGGCGATCATCTTGTTCATCTCGTCCGAGTAGTATTCTTGGCGAACCTCCACCTGTATCTGGAAGGTATCGGTATTGTTCATACGATCCACCACGATCAGGTAATGCGCCTCGAACTCCGGCAGCTCCAAAATTACGGATTCTACTTGAGACGGGAAAACATTTACGCCACGAATAATCAACATATCGTCGCTTCTGCCTAAAATACGTCCCATACGAACCGCCGTACGTCCACAGGCGCATTTCTCGTAAGTCAGCGAGGTGAGGTCTCGCGTACGGTAACGGAGCATCGGCATACCCTCTTTCGTAAGCGTGGTGAATACCAACTCTCCCACTTGCCCCGGTTCCACCGGCTGCATGGTACTCGGGTCCACGATCTCCGGGAAGAAATGGTCTTCCCACAGGTGGGTACCGTTCTGGCACTCGCACTCGCCACCGACGCCCGGCCCGCAGATCTCCGTCAAGCCATAGATATCGTAGGCCTTGATATTTAGTTTCGTCTCTAATTCCTTACGCATATTATCCGTCCAAGGCTCAGCGCCGAAAACCCCGATACGCAGCTGGAACTCCTCCAAGGGAATGCCGGACTGGTGGATGGTCTCCGCCAGATACAAGGCGTAGGAAGGCGTACAAGCCAAGCCCTTCGCCCCAAAGTCGTGCATCAATTGGATTTGCTTCTGGGTGTTACCGCTACTCATCGGGATCACCGTGCCACCGATGTTCTCCACGCCGGCGTGGGCACCCAGACCTCCGGTGAACATTCCGTAACCGTAGGATACTTGCACGGAATCGTTCTTTGTCAAGCCGTAGGCGGTAAGGCAACGTGCCACCACCTCGGCCCAGATCCCCAAGTCCTTGCGGGTATATCCCACTACGATAGGCTTGCCCGTCGTACCGGAAGAGGCGTGCAGGCGGACGATCTCGGACATCGGCACGGCCATCAAGCCGAAAGGATAATTATCACGCAAGTCTTGTTTTACCGTGAACGGTAATTTCGTTATATCATCTATTGTCTGTACATCGTCGGGGGTAATGCCCATCTCCTGCATTTTCTTTCGATAAAACGGGGAGTTGTGGTAAGCGTGTTCAACAACTCTTTTCAACCGTAGGCTCTGTAGTTTCCGCATTTCCTCACGGTCCATACATTCAATAGTTTCGTTCCAAATCATGGTATTTGTCTGTTATCTTTTAAAGTTAGTAGTCTAAATTCACCGCAAAGTAACAACTTTTTTTAAATCGGCGCCCTTTTGTTACGAAAAATCAGTCGCGAGACGATCATTTCAACTCCTTTACCTTGATATTACGGAACGCTACCTCGTCCCCATGGTCCTGCAAAAGGATGCGTCCCTTCGGAGCCTCGCCGAAAGCGCCGCCCGAGTTATAAGACGGATCAGCGTATTTGCTGCCCTTCACCAAATTGCGGAACTCCTTGCTGCCACGCTCGTATTCCAGCACCTTCACACCATTCAGCCAATGCTCCACGTGGTTGTTCGGGAACACCTTCACCACGGCCGTGTTCCACTCGCCTATGCCGTTGAAATGGATATTCTCGCTTTTCTTCAGGTCGTACAAGCTACCAAGGGTACGGCTACCGGGGAAAGTCGTATAAAGCTTGGCATCCGGATGCTTGGCATCATCCAATAGCTGAAACTCCAGGCCGTAAGCGGAACCTTTCTGCTTCTCTTGCTCGGTCACGAAGTATTTGATACCGCTGTTGGCTCCTTCGGTGATCTTAAAATCCAAGCTGAACTCAAAGGCGGAATATTCACCGTCCGTAACGATATCGCCCCCGTTCGTAGATTCGCTACCGTCGGATTTCTGGACGATCAATTCGCCGTCTTTCACCATCCATCCGTGATCCGGGAAAGCGTCTTTATGCGCTCCACGCCAACCCTTCGTCGTCTTACCGTCGAAAAGGAGCACCCAGCCCTCGGCTTTCTCCGGGTCGGTTAATTGATTGATCGCCGGCGTGGCTACGGCCGTTGTCTCTACCTGGGCTGTTTCTTCCGTGTTTTGCGTGTTTTTCCCACCGCAGGCGCAAAGGATAATGGCGCTCATGGCGGTACAAGTTACTAGTGTTTTCATGTCTTATTTATTTTAATGTATATAATCAAGCAATGTGTGCGTCCACAAAGATAATTGATTTCATGAAAATTAGACGTATCTTCGCGGATGAAATATTAAACGATTATTTATATGAGACAATTAAAGACCGCCTTGTTCGATTTTGACGGCGTAGTAGTAGATACGGAACCTATTTACGATTTATTCTGGAACGATGCCGCTAAACGTTACGGCTTAGGTATCGATAATTTCGCTGATATTATAAAAGGTACGACCCTTCCGTATATTCTGGAGAAGTATTTTTCCGGATATACGGAGGAGTTCCGCCAAATGGTGATCAAGGAATCCACGGAGTATGAGAAGACGATGCCCCTGCCCCCCATGCCCGGCTCCATCGAGTTCATCCGCATGCTGAAAGAGCATGGCGTACGGATAGGCCTGGTTACCAGCTCGGACAACGCGAAGGTGAAACGGGCTTTCGGGCTTCTGCATCTGGACAATCTATTCGAGACCCTGGTGACCGCCGACCGCATCACGCAGGGCAAGCCCGATCCGATGTGCTATCTATTGGCGGCGAAAGACCTGAACGTATCTCCCGAGGATTGTATCGTATTCGAGGATTCTTTCAACGGCATACAGTCCGGGAAGGATGCGGGGATGCGCGTCATCGGGCTAAGCACGACGAATCCGGAGGAATCCTTACGTGATAAAGTATATGCGGTGATCCCCAACTTCGAGAAGGCTACGATCGAGGATTACGTAAGCTGGCAGAGATAGAGCATTAAGCTATCTATCAAACTATTGTGGTTTCTTAAAATTTCCTAGGCAGGACACTGCAGTGTCCTCTAATGGAAACGCCAGTGTCCTGCCTAGGAAACTTGCGTTTCCATTAGAGGACACTGGCGCTACATATAAAAGGATCTATCAGAAGCTATATCCTATACGGACACCTAGCAAAGCTTGATCGAAATCTTTGATGATATTATACTTCACCTCCAAGCCTATCGAAAGGTTGTCGGTGGCGTAGACCTCACCGCCCAGACCGATATTGGCTCCCAGACGGGTCTCGTTATAAGAAAGATCATGCCCCATATCCCAATTCCAGAAAGACAGGCTAAGACCCGCCAAGGGATAAAAACCGAACATCTCACTCAACTTCACTACATAATGGGCATTCACGTCGATCGCCCAAGTACTGTGAGTATCGTTCTTCACGAAATAAGTAAGAGACGGGTTCAAACGTACCGCGTCCGTGATACAATAGCGGTAATCAACTCCTAGCGTGGCATTCTTCGAGTCGAATCCATAACCGATGTTAAATCCCACGGCAGATTGTCCTTGCTGCGTCTGCGCGTAAGCGCCCAGGCTAAAGACAGCTAGCATTAGCATCATTACAAACTTTTTCATACGCTTTCTCTCGTTTAGTTCAACATTTAGATTGTTATTGATATTTATTTCACTTTCAGTCGATCGCCGGCACTCTTCACGATGCTACGATAATAGTCCTCGTCGTATCCGGGGAAATCGGGAGAGGCGGGCTGGCCGTACGGGTTGCGCTTGAACTGGCCGTTCTCCTCTTTCTTCATGTTCCCGTCGATATACTTAACCAGCAAATACTCGCCCAATTGCTTCCAGCGTGCGGTAGCGGAATCGGAGTTGCTCGTGCTATACCACGTCAAGAACTTGACAGCCTCCGCCGGATCCTTGGCGTACAACTCCTGGGCCGCCTTATCGATAGCCGGCACGGTCTCTTGATAACCATTCTCCAACTCTTGCTGTACCTTACGGATATCCTGGATCATGAAGCTGTATTTATGGTAAGCCATGTTAGCCACCCAATTATGAATCCAGAAAGCGGAAGTCCAGGAAAAGTTCAGCAAATCGCCGTTTCCTACCCGATAGCACTCCGGAACATCCGTCACCGAGCTATATACGGGGGTGAAGACTGCCATATCCGCGTCGTCCACGGCAAACCACAAGATACCGCCGATAGCGTCCGGCAGCCAGTTACGCATTTGCGGTACAATGACGAAGCCCGATTGTTGTGTCGCTATGGCACGCTCGTTCGTATATTCCTGCCCGTCTACCTCGAAGGTCATCGGCCGCCAGCGGTAAGGCACCTTGTACGAGCCGGCACCGGCATCCTTCGTCATATCCAGATCCGTCCCCTCGTAATGGTCGCGCATGCCATTCTGCACATCTTGTACGGAAAGCTTACGACTTGGCTTGACATACAGAGGCATCGGCTCCTTGGAAGGATCGCCCTTGATGAAATCCGCATACCGATCCATCGTGGTGTCATATTTGCGGAAGAAAGACCATACACGGGCCTCGCATCCACGCAAGGCACCGAAATCATACGGGCAATAAGCCTTGGCGAAACTGAAATCAGCGTCTTTTCCCTTGAAATATCCTTTCTCGCGGGCGAAGGAAACCACGTCCGGCGAGTACATGCAATTCTCCTTGTCGTCGAAAGGGATCTGCTGGATACGAGACTGGTTGGCATGCGCCGAGATACAATCGTCCGGGATGCGGATCGCTACCCAGACGGCACCCTTATTGCCCGGTCCCTTACCGATCAGCTCCATCACCCAAGCCTCGTTCTTATCGGCGATAGAGAACGTCTCGCCACTGCTGTAATAGCCATATTCCTCCACCAAGCCCGTCATGACCTTGATCGCCTCGCGGGCCGACTTGGAACGTTGCAAAGCGATGTAGATCAAGCTACCGTAATCCATGATACCCGTCGTATCCACCAATTCGTGGCATCCGCCGAACGTACTCTCCGTGATAGCCACCTGATGCTCGTTCATGTTACCCACTACGGAATAGGTCTGCTCCACTTGGGCGATCTTGCCCAACGGTTTCCCCGTATCCCATTCCTTCACGTCCAGCATGGCACCCTTCGGCCATGTAGCGGCTGGCCAACGATACATCTCCCCATACAGGGAATGCGAGTCCGCCGCGTAACTAATCATTACCGAACCGTCTGTCGAAGCCTTCTTGCCCACCAGCAAACCGGTACAGGCGATCGCCTCCACCCCGGATAAAAGGGCGGCGCAAGCGGTTAATAAAATCCAATTCTTCTTCATATAAATAAAGTTTTAAGCAAATAAAAGCATATATACACCCGCGCCGCAGCAATAGCCGATCAACGCCAAGAGAGAGAACCGTTTCGTATAATACATGAAATCGATCTTCTCCAATCCCATTACCGTAACGCCCGTGGCCGAACCGATAATCAAGATGCTACCACCCGTCACGGCGCAATAGGCCAAGAAGGTCCAGAAGCCACCGTCCGATACGAAGAACTGGGCGTAAGGCGATAAGTCGGCCGCCTGCTCCACGATCGGGTACATACCCATCGTAGCGGCTACCAAGGCCACGTTATCCACGCTAGAAGACAAGGCACCGATCACGAAGCTGATCAGATACGGCTCGTGCACATACTCATCCAAGAAAGCGGACATGATACCCAACTGCCCGGAGGTCTCCAACGCTCCCACAGCCATCAAGATACCCAAGAAAAAGAAGACCGTAGCCAAATCAATATTCGGCAACAATTGGGAGATACGGAGTTTCTGAGACTCATGCATGTGCAGCTTGCTATACATCAAATCCGTATAGACCCAAAGGATCACCAATCCCAGCAAGACACCCAGGAACGGCGGCAAGTTCGTCATCATCTGGAAGACGGGCACCAACGCCAAGGAAAGCACGCCGATCACGAAGATCATCCGGCGCGAGCGATTCGGTATCTCCGGTATGTACTCGTCGCCTTGCTCCTCCTCGCTCAACACACGCAAGGTAGATCCTTTCTTGAACAACCAGAAATGGGCGATCGTGAGCGGCACCAACATATTAACCAGAGCGGGGATAAACACGTGCGAGATCTGGTGCATCGCCGAGACGTTCTTACCAACCCAAAGCAAGATAGTCGTCACGTCACCGATCGGCGACCAAGATCCACCGGCGTTCGCCGCTATAATCACCATACAGGCATATTTCAAACGATCCGTACGATCCGGCACCAGCTTACGCAACACCGCCATGATCACGATAGCGGCCGCCAAGTTATCCAATAGGGCGGAGAAGAAGAACGCAGCAAAACTTATATACCACAACAGCTTGCGTTTGTCCGGAGTACGGATATACCCGGTCACGGCCCTAAAACCACCATGCTTATCCACGATATCCACGATCAACATGGAACACATCACGAAGAAAAGCGTCTCCGAGACGTTTCCTAAATGATAGATAATCGCACGGTTCGATATAAAATTAACAAATTGCTCATGCGGGGGCAAGCTGGCCATCTCCGGGTTCTTTGTCAAGAACTCTTGGAAGATCGTACTGGAACGCTCGACGAAGATATTGTAGGCGTCGAACATCAATATCATCCACATCGAGATAGCCATAAACAACGCTATGGCGGCTTTATTGATTTTAATCTTATCCTCCAAGGCGATAGCGAGGATACCTAAGACAAAAATGACAGGCATTAAAATGAACATATAATCAGGATTTTAATTGTTTATATAGAAGTTGTATCTCCTCCGGCCAAAGAGCCTCGCCCGGGGTCTCTAGGCCACTATAACTATAAACCTTTTCATAGTTAGCCCCAGAACTTGGTAAAGGCTGTTGGTGTAAAAGATAACCTGTATTAGTTTGCAATAAATAAAATGTCACGTTTCCTGTTCCATCAGCTACATCATTCCAATTATAACTTGCAATCGCACTTTCTGCTGGAATATCAAAATTA